>UQVG01000024.1 GCA_900544435.1 uncultured Erysipelotrichaceae bacterium
TCTTACAGTTATAAAAAAAGCTAAATTTATTTTAAATAAATTCTCAAACAGTTATTCTCGAATAGCTGTTTTTGTATAACTGGCAGTTATACTGAGATGATTTATTGATATTGTACTTTTGTTTCTTTGAAATCTACAATAAAGATGTAAGGAGGAACAAGATATGGAATATATAACTTTGGCTAATGGTTATCAACTACCGATGTTAGGATACGGTACTTTACATATACCTCCTAAACAAACAAAAGAATGTGTTTTAAAAGCTTTTGATGCAGGTTATCGCTTGATTGATACAGCCGCTTCTTATCAAAATGAAAAAGAGATAGGAGAAGCTCTTAAAGAAGTAAACCTTAAAAGAGAAGAAATCTATTTGACGACAAAGGTATGGATTCAAGATGCTGGTTATGAAAATACGCTGCAGGCATTTAACCAATCATTAAAAAATCTAGGGGTTGATTATATAGATCTTTATTTAATTCATCAACCTTATGGTGATTACTATGGCTCATGGAAAGCCATGGAAGAACTTTATCAACAAGGTAAAATTAAAGCGATTGGTGTATGTAACTTTTCACCAGAAAGACTCATGGATCTTTACATGAATAGTTCAATTCACCCTATGATCAATCAACTTGAATTTCATCCTTTCTATCAACAAAAGAATCAAAAATGTGTTTTAAAACAATGTAATTGTCTATTAGAAGCTTGGGGTCCTTTAAATGAAGGACAACGTGATATCTTTCATCATCCAATGTTATTAGATATTGCGAAGAAACATCAAAAATCAGTTTCACAAATTATTCTAAGATGGCATTTAGAAAAGCACATTATTGCTATTCCTAAAACTACTCATTTAAAGCGAATGAAAGAAAATATAGATATTTTTGATTTTCAGTTAGATGAAGAAGATAAAAAACAAATAGAACAACTTGATTTAGGTTATAGTGAAATTATTGATCATCAAAATTATATGACTGCAAAATGGCTTAATAAATATAAAATACATGATTAAAAGGAGAAAGGAACATATGTTATTTTACTTTACAGGTACCGGGAATAGTTTGTATGTGGCTAGACAAATTGAAGAAAAGCCAATCAGTATTCCACAAGTCTTACATCAAGAAAATTTAAATTTTAAGGATGAAAAAATTGGAATTGTTTATCCTGTTTATGCAGGAGAAGCACCTAAAATTATTTTAGAGTTTTTAGAAAAAGCAACATTTGAAACAGATTATTTTTATTTGATTTTAACTTATGGAAAAGATGTCACAGATGCTCCTGAATGCATTGCACGTTTATTAGAAGAAAAAGGAAGACATGTTAATTATATTCATTCTATTTTAATGGTAGATAATTACTTACCATCTTTTGATATGAATGAACAAAGAGCGATGGATAAAAATGTGGAACAACAAATTCAACAAGCTCTTCAAGATATCCAAAATAAAAAAGAAGAAATTCCTGAAGCAACACAAGCAGGAAGAGATTTTCATGCTTCTGCTAAAGAAATCTTTGCGAAAAATCCAGAACTCATCAATGGTGAACAAATTACTGTAACTGATCAATGTGTTGGTTGTGGGATTTGTACAAAAGTTTGTCCAAGAGGACTTTTCTATGTTGAAGATAAAAAAGCAAAGCGAAAACAAAATACGTGTGAATTTTGTTTGGCGTGTGCACAAAATTGTCCATCTAAAGCGATCATCACAAAATTAAAAGATGCTAACCCTAATGCCCGTTACAGACATGAAAATGTCAGTTTAAAAGATATTATTGAAGCAAATCAACAAGTATAACTGACAGTCATACTAACATGCAGTATTGATATTGTACATTTATAGAGTTCAAAACTAAAATAAAGATAGAAATTGGAGGAGATAATAATGAAAACATTTGAATTAAATAATAAACAAACAATCCCAACAGTAGGATTTGGAGTCTTCATGATTCCTAATGATGGACCTACTTACGAAGCAACTTTAGCTGCTTTAAAAGCAGGATATCGTCATATTGATACAGCTGCAGGTTACTGCAATGAAAGCGATGTTGGAAAAGCCATTAAAGATAGTGGTATTGATCGTTCAGAAATCTTTATTACTTCTAAATTATGGTTACAAGATTATGGTTATGAAAATGCAAAAAAAGGTATTGAAACTTCTATGAAATTATTAGGAGTGGATTATATTGATCTTTATTTATTACATCAACCTTATGGTGATTATTTAGGAGCTTGGAAAGCTTTAGAAGAAGCTTATCATGCAGGTAAAATCAAATCCATTGGTATTTCTAATATTACAGTTAACTTATGGAATAAGTTTAAAGATGGTATGACTGTGATGCCAGCAGTTAACCAAGTAGAATTTAACCCATTTGTTCAACAAAAAGAATTAAGAAAAGTGATGTCTGAAAATGATATTCGTTTAGAAGCATGGTATCCATTAGGACATGGAAATAAAGATTTATTAGAAAATGAAACAATTGTTTCTTTAGCTAAAAAATACAATAAAAATGCTGGTCAAATTATTTTAAGATGGATTTATCAAGAAGGTGTTATTTCTTTACCTAAATCTACAAATGAAGAAAGAATGAAAGGAAACATTGATATCTTTGATTTTGAATTAACAGATGAAGAAATGAAAGCAATGCAAACCTTAGATACAAATAAACCATCTCATAATCCTGAAGATCCTGCCAACGAAACACGTTTAATGGGATTAAAAATTCATGACTAATTTCGTTACTTTAAATAATGGTTACCAAATCCCTCAACTTGGATTTGGTACCATTCAACAATTTGGTAAACAAATTGAAGACAATGTGGCTTTTGCCTTAAACCATGGCTATCAACTTATTGATACGGCCAATCGTTATGGAAATGAAGTTGAAGTAGGAAAAGGTTTAAAACAATCAGGATTAAAAAGAGAAGATTATTATTTAGAAACAAAATTAGGACCTACACTTTATGAAAATGATCAAGCAATCGATGATACTTTAAAAAGATTAGGTGTAGATTATGTTGATGTGATGATTTTACATCACCCCGTTAATAATTATATTTATGCTTATAAAATGTTAGAAAAAGCTTATAAAGAAGGAAAAATCAAAGCGATTGGACTTTCTAATTTCCAAGTTGCACAAATTCAAGAAATCATTGATCAATGTGAAATCCCACCAATGATTATGCAAGTAGAATGTCATCCTTATTATCCAGCAGAACATGTCTATGATTTTTGTAAGAAAAATCATATTCAACTTCAATCATGGTATCCATTAGGACATGGAAATAGTGATATGTTAAAAGAACCAATCTTTGTAGAACTTGCAAAGAAATATCATAAATCAACTGTACAAATCATTTTAAGATGGCATCTACAAATGGGATTTGGTCTTGTTCCTGGAAGTAAATCATTAGATCATATTGAATCAAATGCACAAATCTTTGATTTTGAATTAACAAATGAAGAAATGAAAGAAATTGAAAAAGTGAATAAACATGCACCATTTTATAAAGTGACTAAAGAATCTTTACAAAGACTTGCGACAACAAAATGTAATTTTGAAGAAGGAGAATAATTATGGAATACAAAACATTAAATAATGGAGTGAAAATGCCAGCTGTTGGTTTTGGTGTTTTCCAAGTTAAAGATGAAGAAGAATGTAAAAGAGTTGTTTTAGATGCAATAGATGCAGGATATCGTCTTATTGATACTGCACAATCTTATGGAAATGAAGAAGCTGTAGGTAAAGCTATTCAAGAAACAAATGTACCAAGAGAAGAATTATTTATTACAACTAAAGTATGGATTTCTAATTATGGTTATGAAAAAGCAAAAGCTTCTGTAGAAGAATCATTAAAGAAAATGCAATTAGATTATTTTGATTTAGTTTTATTACATCAACCATTTAAAGATTATCATGGAGCTTATCGTGCTTTAATTGATTTATACAAAGAAGGAAAAATTAAAGCCATCGGTGTTTCTAACTTCTATCCAGATCGTTTAGTAGACTTAGCTTTAGATACAGAAGTTGTACCAGCAGTCAACCAAGTAGAAGTTAATCCTTTCCATCAACAAGATGCAGCTTTAACTTACAATACAAAATATGGTGTTCAATTAGAAGCATGGGCTCCATTTGCGGAAGGTAAAAATGGTATTTTCACAAATGAAACACTTGTAGAAATTGGTAATAAATATAATAAATCAGTCGGACAAGTTATTTTAAGATGGCTTGTACAAAGAGGAATTGTTCCTTTAGCTAAAACAGTAAGAAAAGAAAGAATGCAAGAAAACTTAAATATCTTTGATTTTGAATTAAGTGAAGAAGATATGCAAACAATTGCTTCACTTAATAAAGATACAAGTTCATTCTTCTCTCATTATGATCCAGCAACTGTAGAAATGATTTGTGGTTTAAAACGTTAGTGAAGAAAAGCTTATGCATTATAGTGTGCCTGATACTTTTAAGTAACTATCTCTATATAAGTAAAAATTCAGACATTCAATCTCAAAAAACTCTAAAATTCAAATAACTACAAGTACTAAATATTATAAGAACTTTTTATTGGATAACGTTTACCAAGACGATCAATATGGAGATATACACTATAATGCTTATATTCCTAAAGCGTATGACAAAAGGCAATCATATGCTTTATATATAACCTTGCCAGGATATCAAGGTTTATATTTTCAAGGTGTCGGAAAGAATTTAGAGACAGAAGAATTTGGCTTCGTCAGTCAAAACTATAATTCTCAAATGATTATTTTAGCACCACAATTAGAAGATTGGGATGAATTATCAGCCAATCAAACGATTGCTTTGACAAAATATTTTTTAGAACATTATAACATTGATCGAAATAAAGTTTATATAAGTGGTTATTCTGGTGGTGGCAAAACGCTTTCTTGGGTTTTAACGAAAGAACCAGAATTATATAGTGATGCTTTAATGTGTTCTTCAAAATGGGATGGCTATTTAATAGATAAAAAAGATTGTAACCGTTTTAAAATTGTGATAATATGTTCGAGTAGTTTATAGGATAGTGATTGTTTAAAGACAAGCTAAACCTGTTTATTGCCACCCTTTTTAAGTGCGCAATAAATGGGTTTTTATTTTGGAGGGAGAGTATGAAGATAGGTAAAGCTTTAAATAACAATGTCGCTGTTGTTATTGAAAATAACGAAGAAAAGATTGTGATGGGTCGAGGAATTTGTTTTAAAAAGAAAACAGGAGATACGATTGAACCAGAAAAAATAGATAAGGTCTTTTGTTTAGAAAATCAAGAAGTTTTAAGAAGATTTAAAGAACTTGTGGTAGATATTCCTTTAGAGTACTTACAAATTGGTGAAGAAATTATGGATGAAGCAAGACTAAGTTTAGGAAAAGCTTTAAATGATAATATCTATATTTCGATGGTAGATCACATTTATACAGCTGTTGTAAGAGCTAAAGACAATATTTTAGTGAAGAATGCTTTATTATGGGATATTCAAAGATTTTATAAAGAAGAATATCAAATAGGGAAAAAAGCTCTTGAAATTATTGAAAAGAAAACAGGAGTGCTTTTACCAAATGATGAAGCAGGATTTATTGCTTTACATATTGTTAATGGACAATTAGATGAAGATGTTCATGATATGTATGAAATTACGAAAATCATGCAAGAAATTGAAAATATTGTGCGTTATCACTTCAAAATAGAATTTAATGAAGAAAGTGCTTATTACTATCGCTTTATTACACATTTGAAATTCTTTGCACAACGTTTAGTTGAACATAAAAAACCAAATCAAAAAGAAGATGATTTATTAGAAGTTGTTCAAGTAAAATACGCAAATGCTTATCAATGTGTCGAAAAAATAGCTATGTACATAAAAAATCAATATAACTATGAACTTTATGACGAAGAAAAACTATACTTAACAATTCATATACATCGTGTAGTTTATCTTGGAAATAGTCATTAATTGGATGGTGACATTAAGTTGGCCAAACCTTCAAATTTCAATACTTTAGAAATATGGAGGAAAATTATGAGTAAGTATGAAAATTTAGCCAAAGAAATTTTGGAAAATGTTGGTGGAAAGGAAAACATCAACAGTTTAACACATTGTGTTACAAGATTACGTTTTCGTTTAAAAGACGAATCAAAAGCCAATGATGAAGCATTAAAAAATAACCCAGGTGTTGTCACTGTGATGAAATCAGCAGGACAATATCAAGTTGTTATTGGAAATCATGTACCTTTAGTATACGCAGATGTATGTGAACTTGCAGGTATTAGTAATGGAACCCAACAAGTAGAAGATGAAGCACCACAAGGACTTTTTAATAAGTTAATTGATATTATTTCAGGATGTTTCCAACCTATTTTAGGACCATTATGTGCAGCAGGGATTATTAAAGGATTAAATGCTTTATTAGTCTTTATTTTAGGATCAAGTTTCAGTAATAGTGGAACTTATATGATTTTAAATGCGATTGGTGATTCTATTTTTAACTTTTTACCAATTATTTTAGGATATACCGCAGCTAAAAAATTCAATGTTAATGTTATTGTTGGAATGATTATTGGAGCAACACTTTGTTATCCAACAATTCAAACAGATACATTATCAGCTGCAGGAAAAGCAATTGGAACATTACCATTTATTGGATCTTATTATACAAAGTTCATTGGTATTCCATTTGTTTCAGGTAACTATACAAGTACCGTTGTACCCGTTATCTGTATTGTCGCTTTAGCAGCTCAAATTCAAAAGATTGCGAAGAAATTTGTACCTGAAATGTTACAAAACTTCTTTGTTCCGTTCTTTGTTTTAATTATTTCACTTCCAATTGGGTTACTTGTTATTGGACCAGTTGTAAGTTTATTAACAACAGTTTTATCAAATATGTTTGCAGGACTTTATGCTTTTTCACCAATTGTAACTGCGTTTGTCATTGGAGCATTATGGCAATGTTTAGTTATCTTTGGGTTACATTGGGCACTTGTACCAATGGCGATGGTCAATATTGGAAACTTAGGATATGATACAATTTTACCAGGTATGTTAGGAACAACATTTGCGGCAACAGGTGTTCTTGCGGCGATGTATTTAAAATTAAAAGATGAAAACAAAAAAGCACTTGCAATCCCAGGTGTGATTTCCGCATTTTGTGGGGTAACAGAACCAGCTATCTATGGATTCTTGTTACCTGAAAAAACACCATTTGTCTTCTCTTGTATTGGTGGAGCTGTTGGTGGTGCCATTATGGGAACAGTTGCGGCTAAACAATATGTTATTGGTGGTCTTGGAATCTTTAGTGTTGTAAACTACATTTCACCAAAAGGAAACGCAACTGGTATGATTGTTTCGTTAATTGCTGGTGCTGTTTCATTAGTTGTTGGTTTTGTTTTAACAATGATTTTCTATAAAACAAATGATCAACAAGTTGAAAATAAAGAAGTAACAAAATTAGAAGAAGAAACAATTTTATCGCCAATTAAAGGAGAAGTAAAACCAATCGAAGAATCAAGCGATGCTGCTTTTGCTTCAGGTGCTTTAGGAAAAGGTGTTGTGATCTTACCAGAAGAAGGAAAAGTATATGCTCCTGTAACTGGAACAGTAACTGTTTTATTCCCAAGTTTACATGCAATCGGTATTACGAGTGATGCAGGTGTTGAATTACTTATTCACATTGGTATTAATACAGTACAACTTAATGGTGAAGGCTTTACAGCTCATATTAAACAAGGTGATCAAATTAAACAAGGTCAATTACTTGTTGAATTTGATATGAATAAAATTAAAGAAGCCGGTTATTCTTTAGAAACTCCTGTGCTAGTTACAAATTATGCAGATGTAAAAGAAGTCAAAAATACAAGTGCTTCATTTGTACAATTACAAGAAACTTTAATAGAAGTTAAATACTAAAAATAAAGGTATTGGAGGGATCCTATGAATAGACCTTATGTCATATGCCATATGTTACAATCAATAGATGGTAAAATTGCGGGCGGTTTCTTTAGAGAAAAACAAACATTAGAACTTGCAAAGATTTATAGTGACATTTCTAAAGATTATAATGGGGATGCGATTATTTATGGAACAACAACTGCTAAAGAAATGTTTTCAAAACAAAAATTAACTCAAACCTCAATAAATACTCAATTACCAAAAACAGATTATGTATATCAAGATGATAAACATCAGTGGATTGTTGTCATTGATCCTCAAGGAGAAATCATTTGGGATGAAACTGTTTCTCAAAATACAAGACTTAAAGATAAAAATTTAATTGTGATTCTTACAGAAAATGTTTCCAGTCAATACCTAGAAACATTGAAATCATTAAATATTTCTTATCTATTTACTGGTAAAGAAGAAATAGATTTAAGACTTGCCTTAGAAAAGCTTTATGATTTATTTTCTATTAAAAAGCTTTTATTACAAGGTGGAGGAATTACGAATACCTATTTTATTAAAGAAGATTTAATAGATGAATTAAGTCTTGTTGTTTCTCCTGTTTTATCAGGAGAAGAAAAACAACCTAATATTTTTGAAGATTGTCATGAATACATAGGTCAAACATTTGATTTAAAACAAAGTGATTTCTTAATGAAATCAGGTTTATATTTAAAATATGTAAGAAAATAGTGGAACTTTGGTTTCACTTTTTTATATAACGGATAATTATAGTGATATGAGATATTAATAATGTATGGGATTATTAAACAAGATATGAATTGTTTAACTATTGAAAATCCAGGAACTATTTGTGTGGGTAAGAAACAAATGAAACGTAGTGGCAAATCAGATCCTCGTAATAAAGGATTTATGAAGATGTTTAATTTGATTGGAATTGGAGAGTGTGCAGGAAGTGATGTACCCGAGTTATTAAGCGTTTGGGAAAATGAAGGATGGGAAGAATCATTGATTGAAGAAGAAAATTTACCAAGTCGTACGATTTTGACTCTTTCATTTGAAAAAAAATGCCGAAAAAACAAAAAAATATGAAAAAATTCTAACCCTTATGGAACCTAAAGAGTGGTATAAAGCAAGCAAACTTATAAAAGATTTAGATATTAAAGAAAGAAGAACAAGAGAACTTTTAAATGAACTTGTAGAAAAAGGAATGCTTGAAAAAAAAGGAGTTACTAAGGGTAAACGTTATAGGAAAAAATAATAAAAAGTGAGTTCGTGTTTATAAACATGAACTTTTTTCATTTTACATAAACTTAACATAAACCATACGTTCTTTTGATTTTTGAAAGTGTTGAAAAACACTATGATAGGAGTGTCTTAAGAAAAGGAAACAAAAATAAATAATATCTTAAGAGAAAACAAAGGAAGGTAAATAAAAAATGAAAAAGAAAGTATTAAGTGTTTTAATGGTTTTCATGATGTGTCTTGGTTTAGCCGGATGTGGCGGAGGATCAAATAGTTCATCAGATGACATTAGTGGAAAGGTAAGTTTAAATGGATCTACTTCAATGGAAAAATTTGTAAACGCCTTATCAGAAGGAATTAAAGAAGAATATCCAAACTTACAATTAGAAGCACAATTTACAGGATCTGGTGCAGGTCTAGAAGCAGTTGCATCAAAAACAACAGATATCGGAGATTCATCTCGTGCTTTAACTGATGATGAAAAAGCAAAAGGATTAGAAGAAAATATCGTTGCTATCGATGGTATCGCAATGATTACTAACAAATCTAATAAAGTAACAAACTTAACAAAAGATCAATTAGCAAAAATCTATACAGGACAAATTACTAACTGGAAAGATTTAGGTGGACAAGATGAAGCTATCGTTGTTATTGGACGTGAAGCTGGTTCAGGAACTCGTGGAGCTTTCGAAGAATTATTAGGAATTGAAGATCAATGTCAATATGCTCAAGAATTAAATGAAACTGGTGCTGTTCTTGCTAAAGTTGCTAAAACTTCTGGATCAATCGGTTATGTTTCATTAGACGTATTAGATGATACAGTTGCTCCTCTTCAATTAGATGGTGTTGAACCTAGTGAAAAAACTGTTAAAGATGGAAGCTATACTTTACAAAGACCATTTGTAATGGCTACAAACGGTAAAATCAGTGAACAATCTAAACAAGTTCAAGCAGTATTTGATTTCATCAACAGTGATGCTGGACAAAAAATCATTGAAAAAGTTGGATTAGTAACACCAAATAAATAAATATGGTAGAATTTGAAGTTTATAAAAACTATATAAAAATATAGAATTCTGGATATGATGAACAATGGAAAAGTCATTCATCATATCCTAATTGGATATGTTGGAAAATATATAGAAACATCTAAGTATACTAATGGATAAGAAAAATAAGCGAACAATATTATTTATTATCACCTTGATTTTATATTTAGGAATAGCAATATATAAATTCTTTAATGATGGTGTAATTGATAGTTATTGGATATTTCTTTGTATTATCATATGCATAGTTTATATTGTAGATAGGTATTTTCAAAGATAGAATTTATATTGGTTTTTGTTAATGATTTTGACAGTAACAGTAAGTTAATAAAATATAGAAATTTACATTTTAAAGAGGGAAGTATTATGGAAAAAAAGTTATCAATTATTAGCCATAAGAAAGCAAAATCCCTAGTAGAAAAAACAGCCGCGATGATCTTTCGTGGCTGTGCTATTATCTCTGTTTTAGCAGTTATTACAATTACAGGATATATGATTATTTCGGGGACACCTGCCATCTTTAAAGAAGGTATTACAGGTATTTTGTTTTCTACAACATGGGCACCAACAGCAGCACATCCTCAATACGGAATTGCTTATGTTATTTTAACTTCTATTGTAGGGGTTTTTCTAGCTATTTGTATAGGTGTACCAATTGGGTTATTTACAGCAATCAACCTTGCTGAAATTGCTCCAGCAAGACTTAGAAAAATATTAAAATCAGCAATTGAATTACTTGCTGGTATTCCATCAGTTGTTTATGGATTATTAGGTATTTTGATTGTCAATCCAATGATGTATAAATTAGAATTAATGATTTATCATGGATCTAAAACACATCAATTTACAGGTGGGGCCAATCTTTTATCAGCTATTATCGTACTAGCAATCATGATTTTACCTACACTTATCAATATTTCAGAAACAGCATTAAAAGCTGTACCTGATGATTATCGTAAAAGCTCACTTGCTTTAGGTGCAAGTAAAATCCAAACAATCTTTAAAGTTGTTGTACCAAGTGCCAAATCAGGAATTATGTCAGCAATTGTTCTTGGTGTAGGACGTGCTATTGGTGAAGCAATGGCTATCTTGTTAGTAGCTGGAAATGCAGTATCTCTTCCACTTCCATTTAATTCTGTTCGTTTCTTAACAACAGCTATTGTTTCAGAAATGGGATATGCCAGTGGTACACATCGACAAGTTTTATTTACAATTGGACTTGTACTGTTTATCTTTATTATGATTATTAACTTAATCTTAACATATGTTTTAAAAAGAGGTGACTTAGATGAATAATACAATATTAGAAAAAAAGAAACGTGTTAGTGATCAAATTCTCTATGCACTTATTCAATTAAGTTCATTTCTTTCAATTTTTATCTTATTAGTTATTATTGGTTATATTCTCTATCGAGGAGTACCAGCCTTTGATTTTTCTTATTTAGTTAATACAACAAGTATCATTAATGATACTGTAGGTATTTTACCTAATATTATTAATACACTTTATATTGTTATTGTAACTCTTCTTGTTGCTTGTCCAATAGGAATTGGTGGAGCAATTTATTTAAATGAATATACAAAAAATAAAAAATTCGTCAACATTATTTCATTTACTACAGAAGTTTTAGCAGGGATTCCTTCTATCATTTATGGATTATTTGGAATGTTATTTTTTGGATCATTTTGTCATTTAGGATTCTCAATTTTGACAGGTTCACTTACACTTGCCATTATGATTTTACCAATTATTTCAAGAAATACTCAAACTGCACTTGAATGTGTACCTAAAAGTTATCGTGAAGCAGCTTTAGGAATAGGGGCTACTAAATGGTATATGATTCGTACAGTACTTTTACCAAGTGCGATTCCTGGTATTTTAACAGGTGTCATCCTTGCAATGGGACGTATTGTTGCTGAATCAGCTGCCTTATTATTTACAGCAGGATCAGTTGCTATTTTACCTACTAATATTTTTAAACATTTATTAAGTAGTGGGGGTACACTTACAATTCAATTATATTTAGAAATGGCTAAAGGAAATTATGAAGTTTCATTTGTGATTGCTCTTGTTTTAGTGGTTATTGTTTTAGGATTAAATATGTTAGCTAAATGGATCAGTCGTAAATTTGATGTGAATAAAGGGGATAATTAAAGATGGAAAATAAAATTGAAGCAAAACATCTAAATTTATATTATGGACAAAAACATGCTTTAAAAGATGTGAATTTAGATATTAAAGAAAATAAAATTACTGCATTTATTGGACCTTCAGGATGTGGTAAATCAACATTTTTAAAAACACTAAATCGTATGAACGATTATGTAGATAATGTTAAAATTGAAGGTGATGTCATCTTAGATGGTGAAGATATTTATGATAGCCGTGTAGATACAACATTACTTAGAAAAAAAGTCGGAATGGTTTTCCAACAACCAAACCCATTCCCTATGTCAATTTATGATAATGTCGCTTATGGGCCACGTATTCATGGAATTAAAAATAAAAAAGAACTTGATAAAATTGTTGAAGATAGTTTAAAAGCAGCAGCACTTTATGATGAAGTATCAGATCGTTTACATTCAAGTGCTTTAGGTTTATCTGGTGGGCAACAACAAAGATTATGTATTGCTCGTGCTTTAGCTGTACAACCAGAAGTCATCTTATTAGATGAACCAACAAGTGCCTTAGATCCAATTTCAACACTTAAAATCGAAGAACTTTTATTACAATTAAAAGATCAATATACAATTGCTATTGTTACTCATAATATGCAACAAGCAAGTCGTATTGCTGATTATACAGCCTTCTTCTTAGTAGGAGAAATGGTTGAATATGGACCAACAAAAGATGTCTTTGGTATGCCAAAAGATAAAAGAACTGAAGATTATATTACTGGTAGATTTGGATAGGGGGAGATTGAGATGCCAAGAAGTCAATTTGATCAAGAACTTAATAAGATGCATGTTGATTTAGATAGAATGTGTCATCTTGTTATTTTAGCTATTGAAAACTGTGTTACAGCTTTTAAGGAACAAGATTATGAACTTGCTCAAGATATTATTCATGGAGATAAACAAATTAATGATGTAGAAAGATCTATTGAAGCAAAATGTTTATCATTGATTTTAAAACAACAACCTGTTGCTTCTGATTTAAGAGATGTTTCAACTGCTTTAAAAGTAGTTACTGATTTAGAAAGAATCGGAGATCAAAGTGCAGATATTGCGGAATTGATTTTAGAAATGAAAGAAATGGATAGTTTCTTAATGATTGGTCATATTCAAGATATGGCAAAAATTGCTACTAAAATGGTTAAAGAAGCTTTAGATGCTTTCCATCAACATGATTTAAACCATGCTTTAGAAGTAAAGAAAATGGATACTCAAATGGATGAATTATTTGATAAAGTCAAAGAAGATATTATTCAAATGATTAAGGAATCGAATGATAAAGGTGATTTAACAATCAACTTCTTAATGATTGCTAAATACTTTGAAAGAATTGGAGACCATGTTGTTAACATCTGTGAATGGATTGAATTTAACCAAACAGGAAAACTTAACAATACACGA
>UQVG01000025.1 GCA_900544435.1 uncultured Erysipelotrichaceae bacterium
CCCTAAAGTTGTCCCCTAAATAATTTGGCTTTCCCCCTAAATTATTTGGTTACCCAAAAAGACATCGATCATTACCTTAAAAGTAATAAATCCGATGTCTTTTATCTTTAACTCCAAATTGACTATAAAAGTTTGTAACACATTTTATTAAATCATAAATCACTATATATCCATACATTTATATGTGTTATATAGCTTTTATTATTTAATCTTCTTTATTTCTTCTTTGAAGTGCAATATAACCCCCAGCTGTTGCCATAAGTAAAATATATGGTACAACTGACATATCATCACCAGTTTTTATATGAGAGTTATTTTTTGTTGATGATGTTTTATTGTCATCATCTTTTTTTGTACTTGTTTGTATTTGATCATTTGGTTTTTGATTTGGTTGATCATTATTTCCAGTTTGAGAAACTGTTTTTAAATTCTTAATGGCATCTTGTAGAGATGCTAAAGCTTGATCAACTTCATCTTGAGTTGTATTTTCATTTTGTAAAACATCTTTTGCATGATCTAATGCTTCTTTAAATACTTTCCATGAATCTACCGTATAATCTTTTTCAACAAAATCATTAGTTGTTTCAATAACATTTGATAATTCTGTTTTATCTACTATTATAGGAGCATCAACTAATCCTTTAATAGCCTTATCTAAATCATCATAAGCCTTATCAACTTGTTCTTGAGTAGCAGTATCATCAGCCACTACCTTATTAGCTTCATCTAGTGCATCTTTTAATACTTTCCATGATTCAGGAGTATAATCTTTTTCAACTAATTCTTTAGTTGTTTCAATAATTTTTAATAACTCTGTTTTATCCGCTACTATAGGAGCATCAACTAATCCTTTAATAGCTTTTTCTAAATCTTCGTAAGCTTTATCAACCTGTTCTTGAGTGGCAGTTTTATTTTCTAAAACTTCTAATGCCTTATTATAAGAAATTTTTAAATCATTCCATGAATCTACTGTATAATCAACTTCGTTTAATTTTTGTACTTCTTCTATTAATCTTGATAAATCAGTAGTATCAGCTGCATTTTTTAATGCATCGATAGCATTTTTTAAATTTGTTTCTACAGTTGTAGTATCAGTAGTACCCTTAACATATTCCTTTTGACCAGCGATTAAAGCATCAACCATATTAGACACTAAAATGGAAGACTTACCGCTTATATCTAATTGTTCAGCTTCATTAATCATATCTCTTAAAGTGTTATCTTCTTGTGGTTGTTCATAAGCAAATTTTACTTCAGAAACTTGATACCAATAACCTGGTTTAGCTACAGTTAAACGGACTCTGACATATTTTACTGCTGTTTTTTCAAATGTTGCTGTGTAATCTAAATCATTTTCCGTAATTGATCCAACTTTAGTCCATGTTTCACCATCTAATGAAACTTCAATATCTGCACCTTTTAAAGCATCAGCACCTACATTAGAAGGTTGAATAACTTGAACACTTGTCATATTAACAGCTGTAGGAAAACTAAATCTAAATTCTTTATCTACTGCTTGTTCTTTTCCAAACCAACACTTAGTATTCAAATCATTATCTATCATCTTTTCATAACTATATTCTTTAGTTGGATACCATTGATTTCTTTCGTAATAATTATCTGTTGCAGTAATTGTTGGCGTATTTCCATCAGGTTTTACTAAATTTGATTTAGCAGTTTTAATTGCTTCATAAGCTGCTTTAGCAGTCTCATCATTTAAAGTATCACTAAATAATAGTGTTTTACCAGCATCTACAGCTTGTTTATATGCTTCATATCCACCAACATAATCATCTTTTTTTAGTGGGTATGTACTTTGTACATATAATGCATAGTATTCTATTTTAACTACTTTTGCTTTGGCTTTGATAAGTTTATCATATACTTCATCAACTTCTGCTTGTGTTGCATCAGCTTTATCATTAATAGCTTTAGCAGCTATTAATGCAACTTCATATTCACTAAATGTTTCATTGATATAATCTTTTTCTTTTAATGCATTTGTTACTTCATTATTTAAAGCTGCTTTATCTGTATATAATTCATAAGTAAATACATAAACAGCACCTTCTTTAGTATAAGTACCAGTAATTGGTTTATTATCAATTACACGATATCCATAAATAGGATCTGCACTAAATTCAAATTCTTCACCAACTGTTCCATATTTAGTTACTTCATGTTTTAATTCTTGATTGTTTTCATCTACGAAACGAATAGTAATTTTTCCTAAATCACCCGCTGTTAAGAATTCCCCAACATCTGGTAATGTAGATCCTTTTTCAAATCCAGCAACATTACCTAATTTTGTATAATTTTCTTGGAAACTATCAAAATCAGTAATTGAATTACTACTTGTATTCCATGATTTAGAAGCTAATGCACGTAACTCATCAGCAATATCTTCAGTAATTACATCTTCACTACATAAATTTGGATTATCACACCAAATTGCCAATGAAGCACCCTTGATAAAATCAGAACTATCATTTACAGCTGGATTTCCTTGGAATTTTCCAGGTGACCATTCATTATAGATTTTACGATCTGCATTTAAGTTATCAAATGAGTGTTGTTCTCTACCATCTGTAGGTTTACTATTACGTAATACATAATAGAAAAAGCTTGCATTGATATTGTAAATTGTATCATGGCCTTTATTAATGAATGTTTGTAAATTTGCAATACTTGAATTCCATGACATTTGTGACCAGAAATCAATTCCAATATAATCATGCATTTTTATTTTTTGTGCACCTTCATAAGAATTTTCACCATAATAAACACCATCATTCCAAATTCTTGGTGTAAATCCACGATTATGTACATATTCTGCTAAATCATTGATATATCCAGCAATTACATCTTTCCAAATATATCCTTGACCATATTTTTTAACTGCATATGAATTTAATACACTCTTATATTCTGTGGTAAATGGCGCACGGTCAAACTCCATATACTCATCGCCACCAATATGGAAATCAGTACATCCTTCAAATAAATCCATATATTCATCATATAAACTACGAATATATGCAATAGCTTCAGGATTAGTAACATCTAAACCTGATTTATAATGATTTCCACTCGTATTAACTTGCCCATATTCTGGATGAGCTTTTAAAATTTGATCAACATGACCTGGACTATCAAATGATGGAATAACATTAATGCCATATTTTTTAGCTTCTGCTAATATTTCTCTCACTTCTGTCTTTGTTAAATATTGGTCAGAAACGATAGATGGATCTGTTTCACATTCAATTCTAAATCCCATATTTTCAGAAAAATGAATTTGAAGAGCATTCATTTTCATATATGACATTTCTCTAATTTGACGAATAAACCAATCTTTAGAAATATATTTTCTAGCACAATCGACATGTACTCTACGTTCTGCAACATTTGGATAATCTACGATTTCACCGTAAACTAATCCATCGTTAGTAATAATCAAATTTTGGATTGTTCTTAATCCGTGCATAACTGCATTTTCACTAGCACCAGTTAAACGAACTCCATTTTCTCCAATAGTGATTTTATATGCTTC
This sequence comes from uncultured Erysipelotrichaceae bacterium, assembly GCA_900544435.1. Lineage (GTDB taxonomy): Bacteria > Bacillota_I > Bacilli_A > Erysipelotrichales > Coprobacillaceae > Faecalibacillus. The sequence goes on from UQVG01000025.1 coordinate 3,554, forward strand.
TTTACTATTAGAGCTACTAGTAATTGAACTTGTTTGATCGATATCAATCAAAATATCTCCATAACTCACATCTTTTTCTTGAGCATAAACCATTGCTAATGGAGATGAAATAATTTCTTTTTCAACAAATTCTGAATTTACTAATTTTACCACTTCTTGTAATCTTGCATTTTCGATATTAGTTTGATTTGCTAAAACAGCTAATCGACTATCAACAGTCATTTTCCAAACTTTATGGCTACTATCTGCTTTGTAAGATTGAAGAATAGGATTTGTTAATGCTTGTAATTGTTGATCTGTAAGGTTTGAAATACTGTCGCTAGATGTTATTGCAACATTACCTTTAGCTAAAACTGCCTGAAAACCGACTGCTTGACAAATAATAGCAACTACCAAAAATGCCGGTAAAACTACTTTAAGAAACTTATTCTTCGATACTTTTCCTTTCATTTTCTACTCACTTTAAATTAATAAATTAATACATATACTAGTTTTTATTAATGATGTAAATTAGGTATATAAAACCAAAAACCTTATCTAAAACTTTATGCTAATTATTATCAATTGTTTTATCAATAATAGAATATTAGTAAATTATTATAATAGAATAGTAATTCTACTATATTTGTGAATGCCTATTTAAGCGAGTCATAAAACTATAAATAATACCCCTTAACATCAACATTAATCATTCACCAGTATTTTACGTATTATTTAAGTACTAATTTAACCCCTTTCTTAATTTTCTTTTTAAACTGCGAACATCCGGTTAAGCGCTTACATTTCTCGCTAAAAAAAAGTGGTTAGGTTTAAATAAAATGACCGTATTTTTTTATAAAAACCTAACACCACATTCACTTCTATAAGAATCATATCATGATATAAATATATATTCAATAACCTTTAACATATTATTCCACTTTTTGTGATTTTTTTAACAATTAATAAAAAACATAACAAACTACTACAATTACAAAGAATTTTTTAGCCATTAATAAATGTTTAAAAACTGTATTCATCCCAAAAATCCAGTTATCAATACAACTATAAAAACAAAAAAAAGTGAGATGAAACTGAACTCACCCCACTATATTTATTCGTTATTCTATCTTTTAAATCCTTTCTTAAATGATTCAAAGATAGATTCTTTTTTGCTTAACTTTTGTAATTGTTCATACAATGATTTTTCTTTACTAGAAAGTTTTGTAGGAATTTTAACTTCAACCTTAACCATTTGATCTCCGTATCCATTTCCTCTTAAATCTTTAACCCCTTTACCTTTTAATCTTAAAGTTGTTCCAGATTGTGTTCCTGCAGGAATTTTAACTTTAACATCACCTTGTACTGTTGGTACATCCACTTCACATCCTAAAGTTGCATCAATTGAACTAATAGGAATTGTAACGTAAATATTGCGTCCTTCACGAATAAAGTGTGTATTATTTCTTACACGAATTTCTACAAATAAATCACCATTAGATCCACCATTAGATCCTCTTCCACCTTTACCGGCAACACGTAATTGTTGACCATCATTAATACCAGCTGGAATATCTAATTGAACAGTAACTGTTTTTGTAATATATCCTTTACCATGACAATCAGGGCATTTAACCTTAATTTCTTTACCTGTACCATTACAATGTGGACATGTTGTTTGTGTTACGAATGTACCAAATGGAGATTGTTGTTGTTTAGAAACAGTTCCTGTACCATTACAATGTGAACATGTTTGTACATCATTAGGCGTTTTAGCTCCACTACCATGACAATGAGGACATTCTGCATCATAAGTTACTTTAATGTCTTTTTTAACACCATTAATTGCTTCCATGAAATCAATTTCAAGTCGCATTAAATGGTCATCTCCACGACGAGGTCCATTTTGTCTTTGTCGACGACTTCCCCCGCCACCAAAGAATGAACCAAAAATATCTCCTAAATCGACATCTTCAAAACCAAATCCACCAAAGCCACCGGCTCCAGCTCCACCTGCACCTTGTTCAAAAGCAGCATGTCCATAACGATCATAAGCCGCTCTTTTATTATCATCAGATAAAACTTCATAAGCTTCTTGAACTTCTTTGAACTTTTCTTCTGCATCAGGTTCTTTACAGATATCGGGATGATATTGTTTTGCTTTTTTACGGTATGCACGTTTTATTTCATCAGCAGTTGCTGTTTTTGAAATCCCTAAGACTTCATAAAAATCTCTTTTACTTGCCATAAAATCATCCTTTCTATAATACTTTTAAAAAACCAAGGAAGAACCTTGGTTTTTTAAGTAATTAGTTCTTTTCTTCGAAATCAGCATCAACAACATTATCATCATTGTTATTTGATGTTGTTTGTCCAGCACCACCATTAGGGTTTGCTTGTTGTTGTTGATAAGCATATGATGCCATTTGTTGAGCCATTTGTTCTAATTCTGACATTTTAGCTTCAAGAGTAGCCATATCATTGTTATCTAAAGCAGTTTTTAATTCAGTTTTTAATTGTTCTGCTTGTTGTTTTTGATTAGCATCAATCTTATCACCTTGTTCAGCTAAAGCTTTATCAATTTCATTGATCATTTGTTCAGCTTTATTTCTTGTTTCGATATCTTTACGTTTCTTTTCATCTTCAGCTTTATTAGCTTCAGCTTCTTTTACCATACGATCGATTTCTTCATCAGATAATCCTGTAGAGTTTTGAATAACGATTGATTGTTCTTTTTGAGTTTTTAAATCTTTAGCTTTAACGTTTACGATACCATTAACGTCAATTGAGAAAGTAACTTCGATTTGAGGTACTCCTCTAGGAGCTGGTTCAATACCATCTAATTTAAATAAACCTAATTGTTTATTATCTCTAGCCATTGATCTTTCACCTTGTAATACGTTGATATCAACAGCTGGTTGGTTATCAGCAGCAGTAGAGAATACTTGTGATTTAGTAGTTGGAATTGTAGTATTTCTTTCGATTAATACTGTCATAACTCCACCCATTGTTTCGATACCTAATGAAAGTGGTGTAACATCTAATAATAAGACATCTTTAACGTCACCAGCGATAACTCCACCTTGGATAGCAGCACCCATAGATACAACTTCATCTGGGTTTACTGATTTGTTAGGTTCTTTTCCAAGTAAACGTTTAACAGATTCTTGAACAGCAGGGATACGAGTAGATCCACCAACTAATAATACTTGATCGATTTCACTTGGTTGCATTCCAGCATCACTTAATGCTTGTCTAACTGGTCCTTCAGTAGCTACAACTAAGTCTCTTGTAATTTCATCAAATTTAGCTCTTGTTAATGATAATTCTAAGTGTAATGGTCCAGCAGCACCAGCTGAGATGAATGGTAATGAAATTTGAGTTTGCATTACACCAGATAAGTCTTTTTTAGCTTTTTCTGCAGCTTCTTTAATACGTTGCATTGCCATTTTATCATTAGATAAATCAATTCCGTTTTCTTTTTTGAATTCATCTACGATGTAATCCATGATTTTCTTATCAAAATCATCCCCACCTAATTTATTGTTACCAGCAGTAGCTAATACTTCAAATGTACCATCAGCTAAGTCTAAGATAGATACGTCGAAAGTACCACCACCTAAGTCATAAACTAATACTTTTTGTTCTTGGTCTAATTTATCAAGACCGAATGCTAATGCAGCAGCAGTTGGTTCGTTGATAATACGTTCAACATCTAAACCAGCAATTTTACCAGCATCTTTTGTTGCTTGTCTTTGAGCATCATTGAAATATGCAGGTACAGTAATAACTGCTTTTGTTACTGTTTCACCTAAATAAGCTTCAGCAGTTGCTTTTAAGTTTTGTAAGATCATTGCTGAAATTTCTTGTGGTGTATAAGATTTACCATTTACGTTTTCTTTATGATCAGTACCCATATAACGTTTAACTGACATTACTGTATCAGGGTTTGTTACTGCTTGTCTTTTTGCAGCTTCCCCAACAATAATTTCACCATTTTTGAAAGATACAACTGAAGGAGTTGTACGATTTCCTTCTGGGTTTGCAATTACTTTTACTTCATTGTTTTCTAACACACTTACACATGAGTTTGTAGTTCCTAAGTCAATACCAATAATTTTTGCCATAATATAAATCCTCCTATTTTATTCACTTACTTTAACTAAAGATGCACGAATAACGCGATCTTTTAACATATAACCTTTTTGTAATTCTTCAACAACCATACCAGGTTTAAAGTTTTCATCACTTACAGTCATTACTGCTTGATGGAAGTTAGGATCAAATTCTTTACCTTCAGCTTCAATTACTTTAACTCCTTGGTTTTCTAATAATGTCATGATTTGTTTATAAATCATTTCATATCCTTTTAAGAAGTTTGCCACTTCTTCACTTGGATTTTCAATTGCTAATGATCGTTCAAAGTTATCAACGATTGGTAACATTTGTTCAATAAAACCTTGCATCATAAACTTCAAATTATTTGCATGTTCATTTTGCATACGTCTTTTAATGTTTTCCATATCTGCAAACACTTTATAATAATCATTTTTCCATTTATCAACTTCACCTTGAAGAATTTTAATTTGATCTTCTTGATCAACTTTTTCCTCTTCAACAACTTCAGCCTCAGCTTCTTTGTTTTCTTCAACTTCTTCAGTTACTTCTTTTTCAACTTTAGTTTCCTCAGCCAATTTGTTCACCTCTATTTCTCATCTTGTTTATCTTCTAAACAAGCCTTTTCAATATTTTCAGATATATACTCTACTAATGCCACTACTTTTTCATAAGGCATTCTTGTTGGACCAATTACCGAAATAGAACCTTTTGATGTTTCCCCTGTTTTAAATGAAGCAGAGATAACTGAAACATCATTCATTTTTCCAAGAGGTGTTTCATTTCCAATATTGATTTGAATACCATCCTCACTCGATAACGGTAGAGTTTTCCAAACTTTTGAATTTTCAAAAGCACTTACAAGCCTTCTCAATTTATCAACATCGTTAAATTCTGGTTGATAAAGAATATTTTCTTTTCCAGAAAAATAAACACTGTTTGAAGCAAATTTAACAAATGCTTCTAAAAATGCATTAAACAATTCTTCATGTTGTTTCACTTGTGTTGTAAGAATTGGTCGAACATCTCGTTCTAAACGAAATGCTACTTCATTAATAGGAGTTCCTATTAACAATTCATTCATCACATTGACACAACTTAATAAATCTTCCATTTCTACATCACTTGAAAATTGGAATACTTTATTTTCAACATGACCTTGACTTGTAATGATAATTGCTGTTACACGTCCATCATCTAATGGAACAACCGATATACGTTGCAATGTATCATCTGATGCATTTCCTAAAGCTACACTTGTAAGATGTGTTAATTCACTTAACATGTTACAACTTTCATGCACCATCTCATTTAAATTTCGACGGTGTTTATTAATAATTGTAGCAACTTGATTTTTTGTTCCTTCATCTAAATCAACTTTTCCTAAATTATGAACATAGAAACGATATCCTTCTTTAGAAGGTACTCTTCCTGAAGAAATATGTGTTTTTTCTAGATAACCATAATTTTCTAGAAAATTCATTTCATTACGAATCGTTGCACTTGAATAAGGAAGTTGATATTTTACCATCAATGCCTTGGATCCAACCGGTTCAGCATTTTCGATAAATTCTTCAACTATACATTTGAATATCAGCATTTGTCTTGCTGTTAACATCAAGTTCACCACCTTTAGCACTCCTATTTCTCTTGTGCTAAATACATTATACATTTTATTTTAGCACTGTCAACAACTTGGTGCTAAAAAATTAAAAAAATAGCATTTCTGCTATTTCATAAAATCAATTAATATATCATTTAAAACATATTGTCCTTCTTGAGATGTTTTCAAACAATCATTTTCAATTTTTAATCTCCCATTTTCCAAATTTTTAGTAATGGCCTCTCTATATAAAATATAAGCATCTTCTTGATATCTCTCTTTAAATTTCTTTAAATCTAATCCTTCTTTTAAACGAAGTGACATCATTACTTGATTAAACATGGTTTCTTCTTTTGATTGTTCAATGATCGTTGTTTTAAAATCACCATTTAAATATTTAGTAAGAGAACGACTATGTTCTATAATTTGTCCATCAATTTTGCTACATGAACCAACCCCAATACCATAATAATTATTATAGTACCAATACGTAAGATTATGTTTAGATCGATATCCTTGTTTAGCATAATTTGAAATTTCATATTTTTCAAAACCTGCTTTTTCTAATTCTTGATCAATCAATAATGTTAATTGATATTCTTTTTCTTCATCTAAAGGTTGATATTTTTTATATTTTAAAATTGTCCCCTCTTCTAAAATCAAAGAATAATAAGAAACATGTTGCAAATCTAAAGATTTTAAAACTTCTATATCTTTTTGTATATCCTCTTTTGTTTGCTTTGGTAAACCATACATCAAATCAATTGAGATATTATCAAAACCTATTTCTTTAGCGTATTTAATAATATTTTTTACTTGTGTTGTATTATGATGACGATCTATTTCTTTTAATAAATGATCTTGAAATGTTTGTACACCAATACTTAATCGATTAATACCACCTTTTTTTAAAATCTTTAACTTATAATAGTCCATCGATTCTGGATTGACTTCTATACAATATTCTTTTGCTTCTAAACTATATGGTTTTAACATTGACATTAATTTTTCCAATTGTTCATCATTTAAAGCACTTGGAGTTCCCCCACCAATATAAATCGTTTTTAAATGATTCTGCTCAATTTGTGATAACTCCTCATTTAACCTTTGTAAATATAAATCACTTTGTTTTTGATCATAATAAACTTTACAAAAATCACAATAACTACAAATAGAATCACAAAAAGGAATGTGTACATATAAACTTTTAGTCTCCATCTTTTAAACCAAATTCCTTTGCTAGCCCACCTAAAGAAGTTTCTTTATAAGCACTATTTAAATCTTTCCCTGTTTCTTTCATAACATTGACAATTGAATCGAAAGAAACTTTATTTTTTCTTAAATATCCTAATTGTTTAGCATAACTTGCTGCATCAATTGCACGTAAAGCACCAAAACCATTTCTTTCAATACAAGGAATTTGTACATAACCCCCTACTGGATCACATGTAAGTCCCAAATTATGCTCAAGGCCCATCTCTGCAGCATATTCAATTAAAGAATTATTAAGTTCTAAAATCCAACCATAAGCTGCCGCCGCCATCGCACAAGCACTTCCTACTTCTGCTTGACATCCTCCATCAGCACCAGAAATCGTCGCATTATGTTTAATAACATTTCCAAATAAACCTGCAACAGCTAACGCTTTGATCAATTCTTTACGAGGAATTTCTAATTGCTTATAGCAATAAAATAAGACCGCTGGTAAAATTCCACTTGCTCCACATGTTGGAGCTGTGACGATTTTATTACCACAAGCATTTTCTTCAGAAACAGCATAAGCATAACTTGAAACAAGTAATCTTTCTCGATCACTTTCTCTTCGCGTATTAATAGCTTGTTGATACATACTTTTAGCAACTCTTTTTAGTTGTAATTTTCCTGGTATAACGCCTTCATGGTGTAAACCATTTTGCACACATGTAAACATGCTATCTAGTACTTCAAATAAATAGGCTTTGAAATGTTCATCTTCATAGTTTAAAACATAATCATAAAATGAAATTCCATTATCTTCAATATATTGAATAATTTCTTTAAGGTTTTTATGAGGATAGATTTGTTTTGTTTGTTGCAACTTACTTCCTTCATATTCAACAGTTCCCCCACCTATAGAATAAGCAGTAATCGTATCAAGAAGTTTTTCATATTGATAAACATAAAATTTCATACCATTTGGATGATAAGGCAAACTATCACTTTTAAAATGGACAACCGTTTGCTCTCCTAATGTTTGTTTAATGATATAATCTGTTAAATGGCCTTTCCCTGTTAAAGCAAGAGAGCCGTATAAGTCAACTTCAAAACGTGAAGCATTTGGATATTGTTCTTTTATTTTAGAAGCTGCTCTTTGAGGACCCATTGTATGTGAAGAGGATGGTCCAAATCCTATCTTAAACAATTCTCTTAATGATTCCATAATTTCTCCTATATTCTTAGCATAAATAATTCTAATCCTAATTTTTTTTCTATTTGTCCTGTCTTAATTTTAACATCTAACAAAGATAATTCATTTAAACATCTAAGTAGTTCATCTATTTGAAAAAATTGACCTTCTTTTCTAACATATTTTAAACGAAAAGGATTAACTGCTAACATTTTAGCAATTTCTTGATCAGTATATCCTTTTCTATCCAATAATTTTACTTGATAAATCAAACGCATAGAATTAGCTACCAAAACAATCAATTTAACTGGTTCTTCATTAATTGTCATTAAATCTTTATAAATAGACATCATCTTTTGTTTATCTTTACTTAAAATAGCTGTCGTTAAGTCAAAAACATTTTCATCTAATGGTCGACTGACAAGTTCTTCAACACAATGAATATCAATATGTTTCGTATACAAACAAAGCTTTTCTACTTCACTAGAAATATCCAATAAATTCGTTCCTTTTCTGCTTAATAACAGTTCTAAAGCATCATCATCAATCGTACAATTTCTTTTTTTTACAGCCTGTCTTGCTGTATCCGATACTTTATAATAATTTAAAGGATTAATTTCATAAAACTGTGCTTCTTTTCTTAACATCTTGACAACTTTTTTTCTTTCATCAAAATTCTTTTCATCATGAAAAATAACAAGATGTACAGTTTTATCTAAATAAGGTAAACATTGCATAAAAAAATCTTGATCATGATTATCTTTTTTTATTTTCTTTGTTGTTAAAAAATCCGCTTTTTTAATAACCACCATTTTTTCATCACTTAAAAAAGGCGGTGTCATAATATCTTCTAAAACAACCTTCATGCCTTCTTTAGAAACATCATAGGCTGTATAATTCATTTGTTCTTGATTACAATGATGATCTTTTTTTAGTTTAGCTAAACGTTGATCCATCAGTAACCTTTCTGTTCCATATAATACATATAACATATCATCACCATAGCTATTATAAACTAAAAACCTCTTGAAGTCATGACATAATTCTTACCTCCATAATAAACAATCTTGACCATTCCTTGTTTATCACTTCGAAAAATCTTTATACCATAAGCTTCCAATCTTTTTAAAGTCAAATACGAAGGATGTTTATAACGATTATTTTCTCCAACAGAAATAAAAGCCATTTTAGGTTCTATCATTTTAAATAAATCATCACTCGAAGAACTACTACTTCCATGATGTGCCACTTTTAAAACATCAACATCTAAATGATGATATACCTGATATAAATCACTTTCAACTTCTTTAGAAATATCACCAGTAAATAAATAATTTAAGCCATTAATCGTTACATATATAACATTAGATTGATCATTTAAACTTGTATAATGTTTATCTAAAGCAATATTTTTAAAAACCAAATCACCTACTTTCTTTTCTTTAAAACTATAAATAACTTTCTTAACTTTAAAATGTTCTGTTAAAGAATCTAATGCTCCACAATGGTCAAAGTCTCCATGAGAAATAAAAACAGCATCCAAATAAAAAACACCCTGACTTTGTAAATAAGGTATCAATCTAGAAGTAGCAATATCACTATTTTGCAATCCACCTGTATCAATCAAAACATTTCCTCTAGCATAAGGCTGTTGAATAAAAAAACAATCTCCTTGTCCAACATCAATCATCACCACTTGTCCTTTCATGTTGTAATAAGGATAAAAATAAAAAGCAATTAAAACACTTAACAACAAACATATTTCCCTTGTTGGCTTTCTATTGATATTTAGTTTATAAATACCTTTTAAATAAAGATAATAATAACT
>UQVG01000026.1 GCA_900544435.1 uncultured Erysipelotrichaceae bacterium
ATACCTTTCCTAATTTCTAAATACATTATAGTTCTTACTTTTAGCACTGTCAATATTTGAGTGCTAAAATATATTTTTTTATAAAAATCATATCATTGTATTTTCTTATCAGCAACTGTATAATTATATCAATGCCCTATGTGCATTTAACAAAACTTATTAAAAGAAAGAAGAATATGTTATGAAATTTTTAATTTTATTTATTATTGCCATGTTGATCAGTTCTATTGGCTTCAAAAAATTCGTTTGGTTTATTTCTCTTGGATATGGCTTTTCTATTGCTGGGTTAGGTCTAGCGATGATTATAATGTTTTTTAATAAACTAACACTCCTTACCCTTATTATGTCCATCCTTTTTATTATTTATGGTTGTCGACTTGGATTTTATTTAATGATTCGTGAAATGAAAAGTACTTCTTATCAATCAACTATGAAAAATGAAGTAAAAGATGGTTCTCATATGAACTTTATATTAAAAGTTATTATCTGGATATCTTGTGCACTTCTTTATTGTTGTGAAGTTTCACCTGTCTTTTTCCGTTTAGAAAATGGTACTCATACAAATATTATTTCTATTATTGGTGCTATTATTATGGCTCTTGGAATCTTATTAGAATCTGTTGCAGATTTGACTAAAAATAACTTTAAAAAGAAACATCCTAAACAATTTTGTAATATTGGACTTTTTAAAATTGTTCGTTGCCCAAATTACCTTGGTGAAGTATTGACATGGACTGGTGTTTTCCTTTCTGGTATAACTGCCTTACAAGGTGGAATTCAATGGATAGTAGCTCTTAGTGGATGGATATGCATTGTCTATATTATGTTTGGTGGGGCTAGAAGACTTGAACTTCGTCAAAATAAAAATTATGGAAATGATCCCGAGTATCAAAAGTATGTAAAATCTACTCCTATTTTACTTCCTTTTATTCCTCTTTACAGTGTAGCTAAATATAAATGGTTGGTAGGATAGATTATGAATAAACAAAGAATAAAAAAACAAAGTGATTTAAATTTTAGTTTATCACTTGCTCTCTTTGATACATTGCCTGTCATTTTCTTTTGTCTTGGAATGCTTTTGATTGCCTCACGATTCCATAATGTATTTTTTCTTATAGGTATTATTTTATGCACTTTAGCTGGCTGTGGGAAAGTACTTTGGAAAATTCTTATTGCATCATCAGGATATAATATTTATCTTTTAAATCGTCAATTACGCATACTTATGCCACTAGGATTCTTTTTTGTAATTGTTGGTTTGATTACAGGAAGAAATACCATCCATTTTACAAAGCTTATTCAACAAATGATTGCCTTTCCATCTTGTATTTTCTTTGGAATTACAATCATTGGCATGATTTGTATGAGTATCTTTGCTTTTAAACTTGATAGTACAAAAGTAAAATCAAATTGGATTGAACAAATTACAAACGCTATTGCTCAAGGATGTTTTCTTTTAGGAGTTCTTAGTTTATTATTTTAGAAATAGATATCTTGAATCTAGAATTTGTTAAAAAATTCTAGATTCTTTTTTTTATACGATTAATGTTATAATAAAGAAAAAAGGAGGAATTTTATGAATGATGTTATCATAAGCGATGCTGTTAGATATATTGGGGTAGATGATACAACATTAGATCTTTTTGAAAGTCAATATATTGTTCCTAATGGCGTAAGCTACAATTCATATCTTATTTTAGATGACAAAATAGCTGTTATGGATACAGTGGATGCTAGAAAGACAAAAGAATGGTTTGAAAATTTAGAAAAAGAATTAAATGGTAAGGTTCCTGATTATTTAATTGTTTCTCATTTAGAACCAGATCACTCCGCAAATATTCAATTATTTGTTGAAAAGTATCCAAATGCCAAACTTGTTTTAAGTGCCAAAGCAAAAGCTATGCTTCCTCAATTCTTTGATATTGAAGGTTTAGATGAAAAATGTGTGGTTGTTAAAGAAGGAGAAGAATTAGATTTAGGAAATCATCATTTAAAATTTATCATGGCACCAATGGTACATTGGCCAGAAGTGATGGTTGAATACGAAACAACTGAAAAAATATTATTCTCTGCAGATGGATTTGGTAAATTTGGTGCTTTATCACATGATGAAGATTGGGCATGTGAAGCTCGACGTTATTATTTTAATATTGTAGGAAAATATGGTGTCCCTGTACAAACTTTATTAAAAAAAGCCAGTACTTTAGATATTAAAATGATTTGTCCTTTACATGGTCCTATTTTAAAAGATAATTTAGGATATTATATTGATAAATATCAAATTTGGAGTAGTTATCAAAGTGAAGATGACGGTGTTTTAGTCGCAAGTGCTTCTATCCATGGTAATACCAAAGAAGTAGCTTTAAAAGTAGTTGATTTATTAAAAGAAAAAGGAGTTAAAGTCGCTTTTAGTGATCTTACAAGAGATGATATGGCTGAAGCAGTTGAAGATGCTTTTAGATATTCTAAAATGATTTTAGCTGGAGCTACTTATGATGGTGGTGTCTTTAGCCCAATGGAAGATTTCTTACATCGTTTACAACATAAAGGATATCAAAATAAAACTGTTGGACTAATTGAAAATGGTTCTTGGGCACCTCTTGCAAATAAAGTGATGAAAGAAATGCTTACCCCTATGAAAAATGTTACTATTTGTGAAAATACTGTTACAATTAAATCTACTTACAAAGATGAAAACCTAGAAGCAATCAAGAAACTTATTGAAGAAATATGTCACTAAAAAAATCAGCATATGCTGATTTTTTTATATGATCTTTCCTTCAAAATGATCGAGTTCATGTTGTATGATTTGTGCTGTATAGCCTTTGAAAGTTTTAATTTTCTTTTTAAAATCTTGATCTAAATAACTTACCTTGATACTTTCATATCTTTGTGTCTTTCTTACACCTTGTAATGAAAGGCATCCTTCTTCTGCTTGATAAGTTTTTCCACTCGTTTTTAAAATCGTTGGATTAATTAAAATAAGATATTTATTTTCATCTAAAACAACCATCATATTTTTTAAATACCCAATCATATTTGCTGCCATGCCAACACATTGATCTTTATAGGCTTGAATTGTTTCTAACAATTCACTAGCAATATATAGATCTTCTTTTGTACATGGTTTTGATTTTTGTTTTAAAAAGAACTCATCCTTAATAATTTCTTTAACCATTTTTACCATTTATTATAATGAACAACAGATTCATCATAATTATCTTCCTTTTCTTTAATTTCATCTTGAGGATAACCAAAAGCAATAATTGAATGTGGAATTTGATCATTTGGTAAATCAAATAATTTGCTTTGAGCAAAAACACGATCCATTTGTGGCCATGTACCAAGCCAAACACTTCCAATACCTAAAGACCAAGCAGCTAGAATCATATTTTGTCCAGCGATAGAGCCATCTACTACAAAATAATCTTTAGAAAATTTAAAAGCTTTTGAATAATCTCCACAAATTAAAACTGCAAAAGCACATTCAAGTAATGGTTTAGCGGGTGTACCATTCGCTTCATACATTTTATGAAGTACTTCTTGATCATCAACAACAATAAATGACCAATCTTTTGAGTTAACACATGTAGGCCCTGACATTCCTGCTTTTAAAATCGTTTTGATATCTTTTTCATCTACTTTTTGATTTTTAAATTGTCGAACACTTCTTCTTGTAAAAATTGTTTCTAAAGTATTCATTATTGTACCTCCTTATATTTAATAGCTCTTGAAGGTTTTGAAGCAAAACTTTTAATTTGAGGAACAATAGTTGTAAAGTGTTTTGTTTGATTATGTTCATCAATTGCTTCTTGATTTTGCCATTCTTCAATGAAAGTAAAATGACTAGCATCATTGATATCTTGATAAAGATAATAAGAAATATTTCCTTTTTCTTCTCTACTTAAAATAATAAGTTCTTTTGTAAGTTTTAAAAATTCTTCTTGATATTCTTCTTTAATATAATTTTCTGCAACAATTTTAATCATAGTATCCCTCCATTAGTTGATATATCAACAGTATAATAAAATAATCTATTTGTCAAATAAAAAAATGCTATGCATTGCATAACATCTTAAAAATCTAAAGCTTCTTTTACAACATCAATTGGCATATCTTTATCTGTCCATAATTTAAATGAAGCAGCTCCTTGATAAAGCATCATTCCTAAACCATTAATTGTTTTACATCCTAATTTTTCAGCTTCTTCTAATAATTTCGTTTTTTCTGGCATATAAATAACATCTGAAACAATTAAATCTTTTCTTAAATATGAAGTATCTGGTAAAACCATTTGTCCTTCTAATTTCCCCATTCCAACATTTGTTGCATTTGTGAAAATTACAGATTCATTAATTTCTTTTCTTAAAGTTTCATGATCATTTAAATCAAATAACTGTGCTTTACATTGTGTTTGTGAATTGATTTTTTCAACATTTTCTAAAGCACGTTGCCATGATGCATCTTTAATATTAAAAATACTGATTTCTTTAACACCATCTAATGCAGCTTGCATCACGATTGCTGTAGCTGCTCCACCAGCACCAACAATTGTCATTTTTTTACCAATGATATCAATTCCTTGATCTTTTAAAGCTGACATATATCCTGTACCATCAGTAATTGTCCCTGTTAAAACACCATTATCATTAATAACGGTATTAATAGCTCCACACATTTTAGCAATTGGTGTAATGTGATCTAAATATTGTCCAATTGTTGTTTTATAAGGCATAGAAACATTCCATCCTCTAACATTTAAAGCTTTGAAACCTTTAACCGCATCTTCTAATTGATCTGGTTGAATATCAAAAGCTAAATATGCATAATCTAAACCTAAAGCACGGCATGCTGCATTGTGCATCACTGGTGATTTAGAATGTCTAATTGGTGTAGCTACTAAACCTAATAATTCTGTATGTCCTGTAATTCTTTTTTCCATTTTTATTTCCCCCAATATATTAATAAAAAAGTCTCTTCATCCCATAAGGACGAAAGAGACCATCGCGTTACCACCTTACTTCGCTATTATTTCACAATAATAACCTTACTAAGTACCTACATACTTATACACGTTAACGGGTGTTACCGGAGATATCTACTTATTTCAATACTCTACTCCAAGATGAATTCAACTACTCAATATAACTTTTTTTCACCAACCAAAAGCTCTCTACCTATATCTTAATAATCTACTATTTCTTTTCACTGTATTTAAGTGTATTAAACCACTTCATCATTTATTTGTCAAAGTTTTTTTATCAATATGCAATCTATTTATTGTTTTTAAATACAAACATCTATTATTTTTTCATCCATGTATGAGGACAGTATTCATCATAATCAATATCCCCATAAGCAACAAAACCTAATTTTTCATAAAAAGGTTTTGCTTGTAATTGTGCATGTAAACAAACATTTCCTTGAATCAAAGAACAAGCAGTATTGACAATATATTGTCCTACTTTTTTACCTCGATATTCTTTAATGACTGCAATTCTTCCAAGCACATTTGACTTTAAAGATTCATCATAATAAAAACGACATGTTCCTATAGGTTGATTATTTTCAAAAACAACAAGATGTTGACAAAGATCATCTAAATCATCAAATTCATCTTTAAATCCTTGTTCTTCCATAAAAACTTTAATTCTGATTTCTTTTGCTTCTTGAGGCAATTGATCATAAATTTTATAATTCATATTTTTCTCCTATAATAACATTGTTGCGACAACAATTGGAATTGTAATCACTGATAATAAAGTTGAAACAACAATATTTCTTGTAACGATTTTTACATTTGCATTATATTGTGTTGCCAGCATTAAAACCATTGATCCTACTGGCATCGCATTTGTAATAATTGTAATATTAGCGTAATAAGCATCAATATGCAATAAACGACACATAATCATTGTTACAAAAGGAACAATCATTAAACGAACAAAAGCAAAGACATAACTACGCCAATCTGTAAAACTATCTTTAATAGGATAAACTGCTAATGATGAACCAATCATCATCATTGAAAGTGGTGCTGTAAGTGAACCAACACTATTAATCGTATCCATAAGTACACTAGGAAGTTGAATATCGAATAAATAAATAAATATTCCTACAAAAATCAAAATAATTCCTGGTGTTAATAATTGTTTAAAATTTAATTTAAATTCACTATCGTCTCCTTTTGTTAGACACATAATAGCGTATGTATACACAAAAAAGTTAAAAGCCATATGAATAAGTGATGCATAGAAAACAGCTTCTTGTCCAAAAACATCTAATAAAACAGGATATCCCATAAATCCTGTATTCGCAAAAACGACCATACATTCATAAACAGGCCAATCTTTTTTAGGAAATGGAAAGATTCGATTAATGATTTTCCCTAAAATAATAAAACCGATATACATTAAAATACCTGCACCTATCATTAAAAAGACAATACTTTTATTATTTCCTTCAACCCCTGCAATAGAACTAATAATCAACATTGGTGAAGCAACATTGACAATTAAAGATGATATTTTTTTATTTGTATATTCATCAAAAATATGACATTTAAATAAAACAAACCCTAAAACAAGTAATAAAAACAATTTTAACATTGTTTGAAAGACAACCATGATATCCATAAATTTCCCCCTCTATAAATCTTTACTATCTTATCACAATTCAATTTTTTCTTTAGTTTTTTTCAAAAAACTAAAATAATATCATTTTTGCCTGTGTATCATAACAAAAAAATTGTAATAAAAGGGTTAATCCCAAATTATTACAATCTTTTAATTATTCTAACAAAGATTAATATAAATCTTTCTTTGTTCTCTTTAATTTTAAAAATAAAGTACCTAAACCAATAAAAATAATTAATAAAACAACAATCATATAGAAAGTTCCAATACCTAATGTTTTTGAACCTAATAAAGATAAATCAAATCCAAACCATCCTGTTGGTGCACCATAATTTAAAAAATTATAAGGAGCCAACATATCCTTGTACCATCTTATATGAAAAACTTGTCCTAAAACAATCACATAGCCTACATAAACAAGTGGTGGTACTACTGAATAGTAGACATGTTTTTCATCTGGTCTATAGCGTTCACTAAATAATAGAAAATCAATAATAGCAAGAACTGGTGTAATGAAATGTACACATAAACTTCCTGCTCCATTATTTAAATAGGCACCAATAAATCCTTGACTATTCGTTGGTGCAAGTAACAACATATAAACAAAGAATGTTAATGTAATGGAGATTGTTGCCATAAATTTAATAAGGTACATCCCTTGTGGTATATATTTTGCTTTTTTTAAATCATAAATAATGAAAATCACTAACATAATATCTATAAAGATATTGGATAAATTCGTAAAATACGTAAAAAACATCCAATGATCTAATGATTGTAACATTCCATAAAGAGATGCGACTACTGCAATGATTTTCATTATTAAAGAGATCTTACTCTTTTTCATTTTTATCACCCGCAACACTATATCACAATATATTTTGAAGTTCAAATGTTTTTATGAACTCTTTTTTTGATAAAGACGAATCACAAAAATAATGATGCTTAATGAAGCAAAAGCAACGAATAATGTTAATAATATATTTTGTGTAAATCCTGCAACAAGATATCCTATAAAACAAGCACTTGCGACAACTAAGGCATATGGAATTTGAGTAGTTACATGGTAAAGATGATTACATTGTGCTCCTGTAGAAGCCATAATTGTCGTATCTGAAATAGGTGAAATATGATCACCACAAACAGCACCCGCAAGAATAGAAGCAATGGAAATCACTAACATTGTTGACCCTTCTGGAAATAACGAAGTAGCCATCGGAATCAAAATACCAAATGTTCCCCAAGATGTCCCTGTTGAAAAAGAAAGACCTGCCCCAACAATAAATAAACATGCTGGTAAAATAGCTGTTGAAATAGAAGCAGATTGTAACGTATTATAAACAAATGCCCCTGCTTGTAACTGATTAGAAACTAAATCTCCTAAAGACCATGCAAGAACCAAAATCAAAATAGACGGAACCATTGCTTTAAAACCTTCAGGAATACATTCTACAAATTCATTATAAGAAATAATTTTTCTTGGAATATATAAAATAAAGACAAAGATCAACGTAACAAATGTCCCATAAACAAGCCCTCGCGAAGCATCACATTGACTAAAAGCAGTAATTAAATCTTTTCCATCAAAGAATCCTCCAGTATAAATCATACCAATAATACAACTCATAATTAAAACAATAACAGGTAAAATCAAATCTAGAACTTTCCCATTTTGATTATAAGAAATTTCTTCATTTGTCTGATAAGAATCATCCCCAAAATGAACATCGCCATTTTGGGCAGCTAATTCATGTTTTTTCATCTTTCCAAGATGAAATTCACTCCCAATAACATAACAAACCATGACAATTGTTAAAAGAGCATAAAGATTAAAAGGAATCGTATTTAAAAATAATTGAAAACCATCCCCTGATGTATAACCACTTACAGCTGCTGCCCATGATGAAATAGGTGCAATAATACAAACAGGTGCTGCTGTACTATCAATAATATACGCTAACATAGCTCTAGAAACCTTAAATTCATCTGTAATTTCACGCATCACACTTCCAACTGTTAAACAGTTAAAGTAATCATCAACAAAGATAACAACGCCTAAAATAAAAGTAGAAAACAAAGATTGTTTAGAAGATTTCATCTTCTTTTTAGCCCATTTTCCATAAGCTTGACTTCCCCCACTTTTAGTCATTAAAGTCACAATAATTCCTAACATTACTAAAAATATTAAAATTCCAATATTAGAAGGTTTACTTAAACAATTAACAACTGTATCAAACAATAAATTTAAACTTTCAACAAGATGAAAATTTGTCAGTAATAAAGTCCCTGAAACAATTCCAATGAATAATGAAATATAAACTTCTTTTGTTTTTAAAGCAAAAATAATTGCGATTACAGGCGGTAATAAAGCCCATATTGTCTTTACATAATTCATTCTTTTCCTCCATAAAAAAAGTACCTTGAGAATATCAAAGTACTTTACATACAAGATAGCTCTCCACTAAAAAGTGACAAGAAATTATATATTTTATAATTTCCCAGATAAATAACATTTGGTGCTGTTATTTCCTTCGGCACGTTTCCCTTTCATTGTTGACTGTCACCAAACATTATCAACAATTACTCTTGATTCATGCACCTCTACCAATTCTTCTATTTTGTCTTTTCAAGAATAACAAAGTCCAACATACTTGTCAATTAAATTGTATGAAATCAAGTACAATTTATTATGGTATAATATCTTCAGGAGGTAATAAAATGAATGATTATATCATAAACTTTTTAAAAGAAATCATGGCAATTGATAGTCCTTCTGGATATACCAAAGAAGTCATTCACCATTGTCAAAAAGAAGCTGAGAATTTAGGATTTCATACGCATCAAACAAATAAAGGAAATCTAGAAATTTATGTTGAAGGTCAAGATGATTATACAGTAGGATTTTGTGGACATGTGGATACTTTAGGATTAATGGTTAGAAGTATTAAAAGTGATGGCACATTAGCTTTTACAAATGTTGGTGGGCCAATTATTCCTACATTAGATGGTGAATATTGTCGTATTCATACAAGAAGTGGTAAATGTTATACAGGAACAATTCTTTCTAATTATCCTGCTGTTCATGTTTATAAAAATGCTAAAAGTGCACCAAGAGATTGTGAAAATATGCATGTAAGAATTGATGAAGTAGTTAAAAATAAAGAAGATGTACAAGCTTTAGGTATTCAAAATGGTGATTATATTGCTTATGATCCTAAAACTGAAATTACAGCATCTGGTTTTATTAAATCACGTTTTTTAGATGATAAAATGTCTGTCGCTATTTTATTTGGAATGCTTAAACATTTAGCTAATAATCATATTAAACCCAAACATAATCTCATTATTATTATTTCTACTTATGAAGAAGTAGGACACGGAAGTAGTTATATTCATCCTGATATTGATGAATTGATTGCTGTAGATATGGGATGTATTGGTGAAGATTTAGCTTGTAGTGAATATGATGTCAGTATTTGTGCTAAAGATGGTAGTGGACCTTATGATTATGATTTAACTTCTAAACTCATTGAACTTGCAAGTACGCATCAGTTACAATACGCTATTGATATTTATCCTTATTACAGCAGTGATGTTTCAGCCGCTTTACGTGGTGGTCAAAATATTAAAGGTGCTTTAATTGGCCCAGGTGTAGCAGCTAGTCATGGTATGGAAAGAACACATCTCCAAGCTGTAGAAAATACTTTAAAATTATTACTTGCTTATATAGCATAAAAATGTTGTCAAATGACAACATTTTTATTTTACTTTAACACCAAGGATTCCTATTAAATCTACAGCTTGAAAATCATTAATAATCAATCCTTTTAAACTTGCTAGATCGAACATTGCCCCTTGTATTTGACATGTAGATAAATCTAATCCTTTATGATGTAATGAAGCAAGTTCACTTTGTATTAAATTTGTTTCATTAAATTGTATTTTTTTAAAGTTTGCATCATAAAATGATGCTTCTTGTAAATCACAATGATCAAACATAACATTTAATAATTGACTTGATGATAAATTACTATAACGTCCCTGACAATGATCAAATAAAACATCTTTTAAATTTGTTTCAATAAAAGAAGTTCCTGTTAATTTACAGTTTTTAAATTGTACACGATTTAAATATTGATGATCAAAATTTTGATTTGATAGATCACATTTATCAAAAGTAACATCTATTAAATCAAGATGCTTTAATGAAATTTTAGTAAAATCAATATTTTCAAAAAGACAACCATCAAAAGTTAGATCTTGAATGATTGTTCTTTGTTGAATATTTTGATCAATGTGAACATCTTGAAATTTCATTTCTTTTAAACATTCTTCAAAATTTGTTTTTTCTATATAGGATAGTTTAGGTGCAACTAACTTCATTTTTTCTCCTTCTTTAAGGAATCCCAAAAATTCCAGAATTCTTTTTTTTGAACAATTCCATTTCTACTTAAAATAACATAATCTTCTCCTTGCCAAGTATAAAAGACATCTGTTTCTTTAAAATCATTTTTTAAATAAAATTGTTTTCTTTTTATTCTTTGTTCTTTATTAGAAGTATCTTTAATTTTTTCAATATCTACAATAATCTTTTTAGAATCATATTGTTTTGCTAGATCATTAAGAATATAGCTTCCTATACCTTGATCACGATATTCTTTTTTTACAGCAAGATATAAAATATGTGCCATTTGACTTTGAATACATAAAATAGCAAAACCTACAAGTTGATTTTCTTGATAATAACCATAAATAGCTCCTAAATGTAATTCATCAAATAATCGAGTTAAATCCATTTGTTCATTTTTTGGAAATGCTTGTTGATAAAGGGTATACACTTCTTCTATTTTTGTGCTATGAAAAGCAATTTGTTTTTTTATCATTTTAAAAAACTCTTAATTTCTTAAGAGTTTAAATAAGTCCTTTTTCTTCTAATTGTTTTAAACAATAAGCAATTCCATTATCATTATTAGATAAAGTAATGTAGTTTGCTCTTTCTTTTACTTCATCTACAGCATTTTCCATAGCAACACCATATCCACAATATTCAATTAATGATAAATCATTATAACCATCACCAAAAGCAATTGTTTCTTCTTGTTTAATTCCTAATTTCTTACATAAAACATCTAAAGAAGCAGCTTTATCAATTCCATTTGCCATACATTCAATAAAATAAGGATCACTTCTATAAATAGACATCTTTCCTTCATATGGAGCTTTGAATTCATCTAAAATTTGAGCTACATACGCAGGTTCTCCAGTAATCAATACTTTATTGACATCAAAGTTTACTTCTTTTTTGAAATCTTGAACATGTTTAATATTCATTTTCGTTGTGAAACTTTCTAATTGAATCCAATGATCTCCAATATCTTCTGTAATGATTTCAGTAGCGTTATATGTAAGTGGTGATAAACCAAATGCTTTGGCACGATCATACATTTCATGAGCAACTTCACTTGATAATGTTTGTTCATAAACAACTTCATTTGTTTTATAATCTAAAACTCTTGCTCCATTGAAAGATAATAAATATCCTCCTACTTGATCTAAAGTTAATTCTTTAGCTTCTTTAAAGATACCAGCTGTTGGTCTTCCAGAAGCTAAAACAATAATAACACCTTTTTGTGCTAATTTAATAAGTTCTTGTTTTGTTTCTTCTAAAATATTTTTATTTTTATCTGTTAATGTTCCATCTAAATCTAATGCTATTAATTTATACATTTTTCTACCTACCTTTGCGACTATTATAACAAAGCCTTTATAAAAAACAAAATTATTTCTTAAAAAGAAAAAACAATGTTTTCACATTGCTTTTTCACGCCCCTGCCAAGGACTTTCATTATAACATATTTTATAATTCAAAAATATGATTTAATAGTTCTATTCCTGTTTTTGTTTTAAAAACATTCTTTTTCATTTTTTCGATAGCTTCTTTAGTTAAATTCGATTCATCACCATTTACTAAAAAATCAGCTTCTAATAAAATTTGATAATCTAAACCATCTACATCTTTATACGTATGATGATGTCCTACTAAATAAACCACACGTTCAATAAAAGCTTCATCTAAAGGATAATTTTTTAAGAAATCTTTTACTAAAGCTGGTCCTTCTTGTTCTTGTAAATAACCTGCAGAATTTCCATATTTTTCACGACACATTGGACAAGCTATATCATGAACAATAGCAGCTACTTCTAGTATTTCTTGTTCTCTTTTTTCTAGATGTTCTAATTTTCCAATAATACGTGCATATTGATGCACTTTTAAAAAATGAGCAACATCATGTTTGATTTTATTTCCTTGAGTATATAAAATCATGTCTTGTTCAATTTCTTCAATCATTTTCTTTCTCCATTTGATCAATAAGTTCGATTACTTCTTGAATCATCCCATCACAATGAGGTTTCTTTTGTCCACCATTCTTTGCATTTTCTTTAAGTAAATCTGCACAATTAATAAGTCCATGATGATTATTAGAAATTGTTTTGATAAATTGGTTCACTTTTGCTGGTGAATCAATTCCTTTTGCTCCTAAAATCATTAAACCACTGGTAATAGCACCACAAACACTCCCACATTTCATGCCACCACCAAAGTTACATGCCAAATGATTAGCAAGTTCTTTATCGATTCCTAAATCATCGGCATAAACTTCCATAATTGTTTGTGCACAATTATGGACCATGGGTGTAGCATTTCTTAATTCTTTTGCTTTTTCTATATGTTTATTCATCTTTCAAATTCCTTTTCTTTTTATATCTTTATTATAACGAATTTTTATTTTGAATAAATCTTTTTTTGCC
>UQVG01000027.1 GCA_900544435.1 uncultured Erysipelotrichaceae bacterium
AAGTAAGATGAGTATTATTGTTAAATTAACAGAAAAGAAAGGTTTTTCTATTGCTGAAAGTAAAATTGCAGATTACATTATTGCTAATAAAGAAGAAATATTACATTTAACAGTAAGAGAACTAGCCAAAGCAACTTACACAGGCTCTTCTACTGTTATGAGAGTAATTAAGAAAGTTTATGATGGAAGCTTTTCTGATTTTAAAGTAGATTTAGCTTATGAATTTCATAATGCTCGTAATAGTGAATCAAAAATACAATTTCAAATTCAAAATCAAGAAACTGCCTTCTCTATTATAGAAAAGATTGCCCGTGTGGAAAAGGAAACGATCAACAAAACACAATCAATGCAAAATTATCAACAAATTGAAAGAGTGACAAAACTTATTAACGAAGCAACGATTGTTTACATATTTGCAGATGGAATCAATGAACAAGTAGGACATGAATTTAAATATATGATGGCTCGTATTGGTAAGGCAGTAGAAATCGCAAAAGATGATTTTTGGGTATCTTTAAATTGTTTAAGTGAAACATCTCGCCCACTAGCAATTTATATTAACCATCGAGAGCATAATATTTCTCTTTTAGAAAAAGTAAAATTAAATCATAAAATAGGTATTAAAGGTATTGCGATTACTGGTTACACAAATTCAACATTTGAAACAGGATGTAAAGAAATTATTTCTATTCCTACAGGTGTTAGCTATTCGGATTTAGCGCCTGTGATTTATACAACTGCTATTCGTTATGTATTAAATATTATTGTTAGTTGTATAATAGCTACTAATCATCAAAAAAGTATGGATAAATTAGTGGAATATACTGAACTTTCAAAAACAGTTAAATGAGTTAGATGGTACAATGTACCATCTTTTTTCTTTATTAAATAATAAAACATAAAATATTGTACCAACTTAAATACATTTTATAAAAAAAGTAAATAAATATGTTAATAATAAAGGTAGGCGATAAATTTTTAATAATAATTATGGGAAAGGGATGAAATAATGAAAAAATCTAAAAAGCTTTTAGCAACTTTAATTGCTGCTATGACGGCAGTCTCACAAATAGTACCAGCAATAAAAGTACAAGCAGCTACAGATAGTATTAGACTTGCCACTTTTAATATTGCGGCTAATAAAAAACCAGATGTTGCTAAATTAAATGAACTATTAAAAAATAATCAAGTGAATGTTGTTGGATTACAAGAAGTAGATGTTAATACGACACGTAACCCATATGACATGTTAGAAAAATTTGTTGAACAAGGTGATTATGAATACAGCCATTTTCAAAAAGCCATTGATATGAAAGATGGTGTAGGAGAATATGGAATAGGTTTATTGTCTAATTTAGAATTATCAAATAGCACAGGTGGTTCTTTAAATAGCGAAGGTATTAAAGAAGCTCGTGCATGGCAAAAGAGTGATATAGAATTTAATGGAAAAGTAATTGCTGTTTATAATGCACACTTAACACATGAATCAGTGGATGCGCGTGCAAAGCAATTATTAGAACTTAAACAAACAATGGATCAAGATCCAACTGAATATAAAGTGGCTTTTGGTGATTTTAATGTGGATCAAAGTCATGATGAAATTTATCCATTTTTAGAAGATTATAATATTGCTAATGGTAAAGATGGTAAATGGTATGATACATATAACGGTGTAGATGCTTCAATGAAAACGAATGCTATTGATAATATTATTACTTCTAGAAATATGGAAATTAGTCATATTACAATGGTAGAAACAACTTTATCAGATCATAATATGCTTTATGCAGATGCTAAGTTATTAGATCATGATGTAACTTCTAGAGAATACTTAGATTTAGTAATTAAACAAGCAAATGATTTAGATGAAGATCAATATAGTAATGCAACTTATAAAGTATTAGATGAAAAATTAACAGCTGGTGAATTACTTGATGAAAATGCTTCTCAAGAACAAATTAATCAAGCTATTAAAGATATCCAAGATGCACAAGAAAATTTAAAAGTTAAATATGAAAATCTTGCTTTAAATAAAAATGTAAGTGTTTCAGGACTTGAAGTCAATGATGGACGTTTTACGGCAGATAAAGCAGTAGATGGTGTTGTTTCTAAAGAAAGCCGTGTATCTTTTGCCAAAGATAAAGATGAACAATGGTTAGAAGTAGACTTAGGTAAAGTAGAAAATATTTCTCATTTTGTTATCAACTATGAATCTCAAGCACCTGCCTTTAAAATCCAAGTAGCTGGAGAAGATAAAGTATATCAAGATGTTTATGAAGTCAGTGGTTTAGATGGACAAATCAGTAATATTCAAAATATCACTGTAGATCCTGTAGATGCACGTTATGTTAAATATGTACAACATAAACGTTGGAAACATAGCGGTAATGGAAGATATTATAGTGGTAGTATCTATGAATTTGAAGTTTATCAAAAAGACCCAAATGCTAAAAATTATGACAATCTTGCTTTAAAGAAAGATGTAAGTGTTTCAGGACTTGAAGTCAATGATGGACGTTTTACTGCACCAATGGCAGTAGATGGCGTTGTTTCTAAAGAAAGTCGTGTGTCTTTTGCGAAAGATAAAGATGAACAATGGTTACTTGTTGATTTAGGTGGAAGAAAAACAGTTTCTGAATTTGTTATTAATTATGAATCATGCCCACCTGCTTTTAAAATTCAAGTATCAACAGATGGTATTCATTATAAAGATGTTTACAAAGAAGAAAATCTTGCAGATGGTGGACCAAGTGCTGTTAAAGAAATTCAAATTGATGCAACGAAAGCACGTTATGTTAAATATGTACAACTTAAACGTTGGAAACATAGTGGTAATGGAAAATATTATAGTGGTAGTATCTATGAATTTGAAGTTTATAAAGAAAGAAATCATGCAACAGCAAGTGAAGTATTAAAAGCTGCTAGTAAGGAAGCTCCTCAAATTGATGGAAATAAGCTTGTTTTACCAACAGTACCAGAAGGATTTGAAATTAGTTTATATGGTTGTGATAATAAACAAGTTGTAACAATGGATGGAACAGTTATTCAACCATTAGAAGATATGAATGTTAATGTTTTATATCAAGTAAAAAACTTAAAAGATGATAGTGATGTGGCAACAAGTGAAGAAGATATTAAATTTGTTGTTCCAGGAAAATATAGTAAAGAAGAAAGTATTAATGCAAAACCTAATGTAATGCCTGGATTACGTGAATGGAAAGGTAATGAAGGTGAATTCACTCTTACAAAAGATTCTAAAATCGTTGTTAAAGATGAAAGTTTGAAAGCAACAGCTAAACAAATTCAATTCTATTTAAAAGAAATGGTTAAAAAGAATTTAGCGATTGTAAGTAGTGGAGAAACAACAGGAGATATTGTTTTAACAAAAGATAGTAGTTTAGATGTTTTAGGTAAAGAAGGCTATACTTTAGATATTAATGATTTAATTGAAATTAAATCTAATTATGAAACAGGTATTTTATATGGTGGTATTTCTATCACTCAAATCTTATCTCAAGATGAAGGAAAAAATAATATCGCAAAAGGTATTGCTAGAGATTATCCAAAATATGAAGTAAGAGCAGGTATGTTAGATGTTGCACGTACATACATTCCAATGGATTATTTAAAAGAAATGACAATTTACATGGCTTACTACAAATTAAATGAAGTACAAGTCCATGTTAATGATTATTGGGGTGCAACAGGATATTCAGCATTTAGATTAGAATCAACAACATATCCAATGATTACTTCTACTGATGGAAGCTATACGAAAGAAGAATATAAAAATTATCAAAAAGAAATGAAAAATTATGGTATTGATGTTATTACAGAAATTGATACACCATACCATGCAGAATGTTTTAGAAGTATTCCAGGTGCAAAAATGTTAAAAACAGGTGCTTTGGATATTAGAGAACAATCATCTTATGATATTATTGAAAATCTTATTGATGAATATTTAGATGGTGATGATCCAGTTATTGAAAGTGATAAATTCCATATTGGAACTGATGAATATGATAAAAACTATTCAGAACAAATGAGAAAATGGACAGATCATTTCATTAAATATGTCAATAATAAAGGTTATAAAACAAGATTATGGGGTTCTTTAGGTAGTCGTGGATTTAATGGAACAACACCAGTTTCAAATGATGCAACTGTTAACTTATGGGCACCATATTGGGCTGATGTTAAAGAAACATATGCCTCAGGATATGATATTATCAATACATGTGGTGGATGGTTATACATTGTACCAGGTGCAAATGCTGGTTATCCAGATCGTTTAAATATTTCTACATTATATGATAAATTTGATGTTAATAACTTCTCACCAAGTAGAAATGCAGGACAAGGAACAGCTATCATGCCAGTTGCTCATCCACAAACAAAAGGAGCACAATTCTGTATATGGAATGATATGACTTCTTATGGTGGAGGATTTACATGGTTTGATATTTATGATCGTTTTAAAGATGCTGTTATGATTACAAGTGAAAAAACTTGGTATGGAGAAAAAACAGATGGTCAAACAGCTGCTCAATTTGTTGAAAGAGTAAATAAATTAAATAGTGTTGTACCAGGTGCTAATCCAGGTAGAGTTGTTGAATCAGCTGATAAGAATGTTACAACAATTGATTTTGAATCAGTTAAAGATAATAAAGCTATTGATTTATCAAAGAATGGTTATGATGCAACATTAAAGAATGTTACAATTGAAAAAGGTAATGGTGGACATGTTGCTACATTAAATGGTAATGGTTATGTTTCATTACCATATCAAACAATTGGTTATCCATATACAGTAATGATGGATGTTAAATTAGATAGTAATACACCTGAAAATACAGAAATCTTTAGTGGTAGTGATGGTGTGATGTATGCTAATGTTGATGGAACTGGAAAAATTGGTTATAAGAGAAGTGGTTATACATTTACATTTGATTATGAACTTCCTAAAGATAAATGGTTTAATTTAGCACTTACATGTGATCAAAAGAATACAACTTTATATATTAATGGAAAAGCAATCTCAACTGGAATTAATATGAAAACAGCAATTAATAACAGAAAAGATTCAAGTACATTTGTATTACCAGTAGAAAAAATATTAAATAACGCCAAAGGTAGTGTAGATAATATTAAAATCTATAATCAAGTATCTAGTGCAAGTGAAATTGCTGATGAATTAGGTTATATTTCATTAGAAAACTTAGCACTTCATAAAAATGCAACAGCATCTTCTGTCTATCCAGGAAGCAATAAAACACCTGATTTAGCAGTAGATGGTGATAACAGTAAATCTGCTGATAATCGTTGGTCAAGTAAACGTGCTACAGGAAATGGAAGCAATGAAGATAGTGGACAACATGGTACAAAAGAACAATATCTTACAGTAGATTTAGGAGATGTTTATAAAGTTGATAAAGTCTTTATTTCTTGGGAAGGCGCTTATGCTACAAATTATACTATTCAAGGATCATTAGATGGTGAAAACTTCTTTGATATTAAAGTTGTTGATGATGGTAAAGGCGGAGAAGAAACACATGATGATTTAGGAAATAAAGAAACAAGATATATTAGAATTTTATGTCGTCAAGCAAAAACAGCTAATTATGGATATTCAATTTATGAATTAGAAGTTTACCAAAGTGCTAATGAAGAATTAAGAAAACTTGCTCAAGCTGGAAAAGATCAATTATCTCAATTTGAAGTAGGTAATAAAAATGGAAATATTGCTAAAAAAGATTATGAAGAATTAGAAAAAGCATATAAAGATTATTTAGATTTAGCTCAAGGTGAAAAGATTTCTGATGAAGAAATTGGTAGATTGTTAAAAGAAGTAACTGAACTCAATAGTTCAATTGAAAGTTATGTTATTTATTCTAAAGATGAATTAAATGATCTTTATCAAGCAATGAAAGCTTATAAAGAAAAAGATTATACAAAAGATAGTTTTGTAGGATTTGATGATCAATTAAATGCACTTAAAGAGGTTATTGATCAAGCAGATGATTATCAAAAAGTGAATGATGCTTTAAAACAATTAAAAGAATTAAATAGTACTTTAGTTAAATTAGATAGAAGTAAATTAGAAAAGATTATAAAAGAATATCAAGAATTAAAAGAAGAAGATTATACTGTAGATTCTTGGCAACAAATGAAAGAAGTATTAGATGCTGCACAAGCTGTTTACAATAATTCAAGTTTAAATCAAGAAGATATTGATCAAGCAGTTGCTTCATTTGATGGTGTTCAATTAGTTCAAAGAGGAAATGTTGAAAAACTAGAAGAATTATTATCATCTATTAAAGAAAGTGATTATACAGTTGCTTCATGGTCACAATTTGATTCAATTTACCAAGAAGCTAAACAAATGGTAAATGATTCTTGTAATGTTGATCAAAAAGCTGTTGATGAAATGATTGAAAAAGTAAAAGATGCTATGGAATTACTTGTTAAAGCAGGAAATATTGATGATTATCAAGATGCTGTAGATAAAGTAAGTGATAAAGTAGGACAATTAGATCAGTCTAAATATACAAAAGAATCTTGGGATAAACTTCAAGAGACATTACAAAAAGCAAAAGATTTAGCTACAAAAGAAGATGTTTCTCAAGAAGAATTAGATAACATGTTAGCTTCATTAAATGATGCATATGATGCTTTAAAAGAAGCAAAAACAGATTCAGTAATTACAGATACAGATACTAACGATAAAACAAATACAACAGATAAAAATACAACAAAAACAGGTGATGATGTTTCATTATTTGGATATGTAGGATTATTATGTATTGCTTTATTAGGATTTGTTTACAGTAAAAGATTTGAATAAATAGTAATGAAAAGAGTTTCCTGAGGGAAGCTCTTTTTTATCGGTTTATTAAGTCCACATAATATTGTGGATTTTTTTATTTTGTCAAAAAGCAGTCAAAGTATAGGCAAATACATTTTGTGTAGAAAAGGCTATAGTAAAGACAAGAAAGGAGGAGAAATAAAATGATGTTAACAAAAGAATTTTTATCTAATTGGGAGGATTATGGATTGGTACAAAATATTCAGTTTAATCAAAAATTTGGTCTTGATGAACTAGAATATTGCTTTAATTCCAATGAAGGCTTTCCTAAGATAGGAGTAGGATATAGTTTAAGAAGAGAGCAACTACAATCTGGTGGTATATTTAGTAAAAAATATGAAGATTGTCTTGTATTAATGACAACAGAGATTGAGGGGTGTGCTGGTTTTGTCTTTACAGTCCAAACAATGGGAAATATTACGAAATTATCAATTTATAGATTAGGAACAGGTGCAAGTCAAGCTCAAATTAACAAGAAAAATAGAAGAATGAGAGGTGGAACAGTAAGTAAGATTGCAGGTCTTATGACAAAAGTTGATTCATCAGCAATGGAAAGGGAAAATTTTTATTACTATGCAGTAATTAATGTCATCAAGGATTTATTTCTTTCTTAGAAGTATTTGTTTATGCATTGGTTAAACAACTTGTTAAAATTGTGGTTATAGTGATTATACGAAAGATATAGAAGATACATATCTATGTCCCAAATGTCACGATTTAATGAAATAATAAAGAAAGAGGAGAAAAAATATGAAAAAATTTTTTAATAGAGTAAGAAGTTACCTATCAGATCATTTTACATGTTCAAATCCAAATTGTGGATATGAAACATATGTGAAAGTAATTGGAAATACTTATAAATGTCCTGAATGTGGTGGAACTATGTATCGAGATTAGAAAGGAGAAGCAATATGAAAAAAATTGTAATTTATACAAGATATAACATTTGGAGATGTCCAAATTGTGATTATGAGACAGAATATGATGGCTCAGGAAATAAGAAATGTCCAGTTTGTAATAAATGGATGATGGAAGAATAATTTTAAAAAAAAGAGGGCAATTGCTATAAAATGCAAATTGGTCTCTTTTATGTATATAAAGAAATATTAACATCATTAGTGAATGTATAACGTATGCATATACAAAGTATCTCATTTGGAGTAAATATCAATTCTGATATGACATCACCATCAGGATATACTATGATGTTTAATTACGATATAGGTGTAATGTTATCTATTTTATCTGCTGGAGCTTTTGTAGGAATTAAGAAGTATAAAAATATTTAAAATTTTAGAAGAAGAAAGTCAGTTTAGATTTTCTTCTTTTTAATAAATAAAATAACATCATCGTGATAAAAAAATATCGATTTATAAAATTACGTTAAAGACATTGACTTTAGTAAAAAAAAAGTCTAACATTACAAGTAACCATAAAATAAATACTTCGATAGGAACTAGTAAGTACTATTTCAAGGCGTAGAGAAATTCTGGTTGGTGGAAAGAATTGTTTGAGTAATACTGAACTCATCCTTGAGTGGAGCGCTGAACTTAAGTAGGTGGCTACGGTATGCAACCGTTATTTTGCAAGAGTATGAACTATTATGTAGCGTACTTAGCGAGGTGGATAAAGTGATTTATTCACAAATTGAGGTGGAACCACGAAGTAATATAACTCTCGTCCTCAAAATGGCCGGATTGGCTATTTTGAGACGGGAGTTTTTTTTATAGTATTAAGGAGGAAATGGAAATGAATTACGAAAAGTACAAGAGATTTGAAACAATTAAATTAAAAGACCGTACTTGGCCTGATAAAACAATTGAAAAAGCACCAATTTGGTGTTCAGTTGATTTAAGAGATGGAAATCAAGCTTTGATCACACCAATGAAAATAGAGGAAAAAGTGGAAATGTTCCAACTTTTAGTAGACTTAGGATTTAAAGAAATTGAAGTAGGTTTTCCTTCTTCAAGTCAAATTGAGTATGATTTCTTAAGATTATTAATTGAAGAAAATTTAATTCCTGATGATGTGACTGTTCAAGTATTAACTCAAGCAAGAGAACATTTAATTAGAAAAACATTTGAATCATTAAAAGGATTAGATAAAGCTATCGTCCATGTTTACAATTCAACTTCTATTTTACAAAGAGACGTTGTCTTTAACAAAGATAAAGATGAAATTAAACAAATTGCAATTGATGGTGTTCAATTAGTAAAAGACTTATCAAAAGAATTTGAAGGAAAAGTGATTCTTGAATATTCACCAGAAAGTTTTACAGGAACTGAAGTTGATTATGCAATGGAAGTATGTGAAGCTGTTATGGATGTATGGGGAGCAAGTAAAGATAATAAAGTAATTATCAATTTACCTTCAACAGTAGAAATGGATACACCAAATGTTTATGCTGATCAAATCGAATGGATGTGTCGTAACTTCAAAGACCGTGAAAGAGTCATTGTTTCTGTTCATCCTCATAATGATAGAGGTTGTGGAATTGCTTCAACTGAACTTGCTTTATTAGCGGGTGCTGATCGTGTTGAAGGAACATTATTTGGTAATGGTGAAAGAACAGGAAATGTTGATGTTGTGACTGTTGCTTTAAATATGTTTACACATGGTGTAGACCCTCAATTAGAATTAGGAAGTATTAATGATATTAAACATGTTTATGAAAAATGTACAAAAATGGATATTCCACCAAGACATCCATATGTTGGACAACTTGTCTTTACAGCATTCTCTGGAAGTCATCAAGATGCAATCAATAAAGGAATGCATGCTTTAAGAGAAAGAAATTCAAAAATGTGGGAAGTTCCATATTTACCAATTGATCCAAGTGATTTAGGTAGACAATATGAACCAATTGTTCGTATTAATTCACAATCTGGTAAAGGTGGGGTTGCTTATGTTATGGAAAGCATGTATGGTTATCATTTACCAAAAGGATTACAAGTAAATTTTGCAAAAGTGATTCAAGATATTTCTGAAGAAGAAGGGGAAGTTTCTCCAGAAAGAGTTTATGATACATTTATTGAACAATATGTAGATATTAAAGAACCATATGAATTTATTAAACAAAAATTAATTGATATTTCTGAAGATGATTCTGAATTTGAAAGAAAAGCAGAAATTACATTAAAAGATCATGGTGAAGTAAGAACAATTGTTGGTTATGGTAATGGACCAATTGATGCTGTTAAAGATGCATTTAACGAAAATGGCTTTGTTTATACACATTTCTTAGATTATAGTGAACATTCATTATCATCAGGATCAAGTTCTAAAGCTGCTGCTTATGTTTATTTAAGAGTTAAAGGAAGTGCTGTTCAAGAATATGGAGTAGGGGTACATCCAAATATTACAACAGCAACAATTAAAGCTATTATTTCAGCTATGAACAGAATTCATAAACAATTAAAAAAATAGGGAGGATTAAAACATGGATAGACTTGTTTTGTCATTACTTGTTGAAAATAATCCAGGGGTTTTAAACCGTGTTGCTGGTTTATTTAGTAGACGAGGATATAACATTGAAAGTATTTCAGTAGGACAAACAAATATTAAAGGAATGTCACGTATGACAGTTGTATCTACTGGTGATGAACAAATTTTAACGCAAATTGAAAAACAATTAGGGAAACTTGTAGAAGTCGTTGAAATTGAAAAACTTGAACAAGATGATTCGGTTTATCGTGAACTTGTATTAATTAAAGTAGATGCAAATGCTGATCAAAGAACAAATATTAATTCAATTGTTGATATTTTTAGAGCACATATTATCGATGTTTCACCAACTTCATTGATTATTGAAGTTACTGGAAATACAAGAAAAGTCAATCAGTTATTAACGATGTTAAATGGGTTCCACGTGACAGAAATTGCACGCACTGGACTTGTTGGAATGCATCGAGGAAGCCAAGAAGATTAAGGGGGATATTTAAAATGGCAAAAATTTTTTATGAATCAGATTGTGACTTATCATTATTAGATGGGAAAACAGTAGCTATCATCGGATACGGATCACAAGGACATGCACATGCATTAAACTTAAAAGAATCAGGAGTAAAAGTCATCGTAGGATTATACGAAGGATCAAAATCATGGAAAAGAGCTGAAGAACAAGGATTTGAAGTTTATACATCAGCAGAAGCTGCAAAAAAAGCAGATATCATCATGATCTTAATCAATGACGAATTACAAGCAAAATTATATAAAGAATCAATTGAACCAAACCTAGAAGAAGGAAACATGTTAATGTTTGCTCATGGATTCAATATTCATTTCAATCAAATCGTACCACCAAAAAATGTTGATGTAACAATGATTGCACCAAAAGCACCAGGACATACAGTAAGAAGTGAATATCAAGCAGGAAAAGGAACACCATGTCTAGTAGCTGTAGAACAAGACTACACAGGGAAAGCACAAGACATCGCCTTAGCATACTCATTAGCAATTGGAGGAGCAAGAGCAGGTGTACTAGAAACAACATTCAGAACAGAAACAGAAACAGACTTATTTGGAGAACAAGCAGTTTTATGTGGTGGAGTATGTGCCCTAATGCAAGCAGGATTTGAAACATTAGTAGAAGCAGGATATGATCCAAGAAATGCATACTTTGAATGTATCCATG
The DNA here is from genome assembly GCA_900544435.1 of uncultured Erysipelotrichaceae bacterium. GTDB lineage: Bacteria > Bacillota_I > Bacilli_A > Erysipelotrichales > Coprobacillaceae > Faecalibacillus. Next base: position 11,502 of record UQVG01000027.1, read on the forward strand.
AAATGAAATTAATCGTAGACTTAATCTATCAATCAGGATTTGAAGGAATGAGATATTCAATTTCAAATACAGCAGAATATGGAGATTATATTACAGGACCAAAGATCATCACAGAAGATACAAAGAAAGCAATGAAACAAATCTTAAAAGATATCCAAGATGGAACATTCGCAAAAGACTTCTTATTAGACATGTCAGCAGCTGGAGGACAAGCACATTTCAAAGCAATGAGAAAATTAGCTGCAGAACATGAATCAGAAAAAGTCGGAAAAGAAATCAGAAAATTATATTCTTGGTCTGATGAAGATAAATTAATCAATAACTAATCAACACACTTTAGTGTGTTGTCATTGGAAAGTCGTGACTTTCTAATGACAACCTACTAAGGTTAAAAATGAAGGGGGAATTTAAAAAATGGCAATGACAATGACACAAAAGATCTTAGCAAAACATGCGGGATTAGATCATGTTGAAGCGGGACAATTAATTGAAGCAAAATTGGATGTTGTAATGGCAAATGATATTACAGGGCCTATGGCATTACCAATTTTTGATAAAATGGCAGATAAAGTCTTTGATAAAGATAAAGTGGTTTTAGTGCCAGATCACTTTACACCAAATAAAGATATTAAATCTGCAGAAAACTCAAAAGCAATCTTAGATTTTACAAACAAACAATGTTTAACACATCGTATGGAACAAGGTAAATGTGGTGTGGAACATGCAATCTTACCAGAAAAAGGAATTGTTGTGGCTGGTGAATGTATTATTGGGGCAGACAGTCATACATGTACTTATGGAGCATTAGGCGCTTTTTCTACAGGTGTAGGAACAACTGATATTGCAACTGGAATGGCTACTGGTGAGTTATGGTTTAAAGTACCAAGTGCTATCAAATTTGTAATTACTGGTAAACCAAGTGAATATGTTAGTGGGAAAGATGTTATTTTACATATTATTGATAAAATTGGTGTTGATGGTGCTTTATATAAATCAATGGAATTTGTTGGAGACGGTATTCAATATTTAACAATGGATGATCGTTTTACAATTTGTAATATGGCAATTGAAGCAGGAGCTAAAAATGGTATTTTCCCTGTTGATGATCAAGCAATTGCTTATATTGAAAAACATTCTAAAAAACCATATGAAATCTTTGAAGCAGATGAAGATGCTGTTTATGAACAAGTGATTGAAATCAATTTAAGTGAAGTAAGACCAACTGTAGCATTTCCTCATTTACCAGGAAATGGTCATACAATTGATGAAATTGAAGAAATGGATAAAATCTATATTGATCAAGTGGTTATTGGATCTTGTACAAATGGACGTTTATCTGATTTAGAAAAAGCAGCTGCTATTTTAAAAGGTAAAAAAGTAGCAGATAATGTACGTGTAATGGTTGTACCAGCAACACAAAAAATCTTCTTACAATGTATTCAAAAAGGTTTAGCTGAAATCTTTGTAGAAGCTGGATGTGCTTTTAATACACCAAGTTGTGGACCATGTATGGGTGGTCATATGGGTGTTATGGCTAAAGGTGAAAAATGTGTTTCAACAACAAACCGTAACTTCGTAGGACGTATGGGAGATACAGAAGCACTTATTTATTTAGCTTCTCCGCAAGTAGCTGCAGCAAGTGCGATTGCTGGATATATCGCAAATCCTGAAAAGGTAGGTAAAGAATAATGAAAATTTATAAATATAAA
>UQVG01000028.1 GCA_900544435.1 uncultured Erysipelotrichaceae bacterium
CTTTTTTTCTTTTCTTTTTGCTGGTTTTTCATCTTCACCCACAACTCTTGTCTTAGCAAGATAATCATGGATACTTCTTTGAGAAGCTGACCCTAAAACAAAAACTCCTGAAATCATTGTAATAACCATACCAATCATTTTTAAATAATAGTCAAAATAGAAACCTGTTGCTAGTGTAAGCATTTGTCTTAAATAATTAGTAACAACAATAGCCGAACCTTCTAATAAGAATAATCCAACCCCTTGTCTAATAATCAAAGTTTTTAAACTCACATCACTATAATCATCATTATTTACAATCTTTATTTTTAACCAATGTTTTGCGAGTGTTTGTCCTGGATATTTCTTATAAGGAATATAAATATAATAAACAAAAGCCACAACAATACATAATATACCTGCAAGATAGGACCAATACGTTGGAAAACCTAAGCTAGGAAAAACATAAAGATCACTAAACATATCTGATCTACCAGTAACTCCCCCATAGAATAAAACAGCAGGAAAACCACTAATAATACCTCCAACTGCCCAATCAATAGCATAAGCTATGACACGTTTACTTACTGGAACTTTTACAGGATTTCTATCTAGCCATTTTGTATGTTTAGCCCACAGTAATTGAATTTTAATTAATAAATAATGCATAATAAATACCTCCTATTTTGAATATAATGCATCCATTGCTATTTTAAATCTTCGCAATCCTTCTTTTAATTTAGATTGTGGACACCCTATATTCATTCTTAAATATTTTGGGCCACCATAAATTTCACCTTTCATAATCCCAATTCCACCAACATTCACCAAAGCATCTTGTATTTCTTCAGCAGTATATGGAACATCTCTTGCATCAATCCAAGCTAAATAAGTTCCATCTGGTGTTTTAAATTTAAAATCAGGCAACTCTTCTTTTATAAATTCTTCTACAATTTTCATATTTTCTTTAATATAATCATTAAGTTGATCAATATAATCATCACATTGTGTATAACCTATCATTGTCGCATACATACCAAAAATACTTACAGAATTTAAGAAATCTTTTCTTCTTGTATGCATCAAAAATTTTTCTCTAACTTCTTCATTTGGTATCATTAAATATGAACCAATTAATCCTGGTGTATTAAATGTTTTACTAGATGAAGCTGCTGTATAAAGTTCATCATATTCATGAATATAAGATAATAAAGGAATATGTTTTCTATCTCTTAATTGAATATCCATATGAATTTCATCAGAAATAATTTTTACTTGATATTTTTTACATATCTTTATTATTTGATCCATTTCTTCTTTTGTCCAAATTCTTCCTGTTGGATTATGTGGAGAACAAAGTAATAATAACTGACATTCTTGTATTTGTTTTTCAAAAAGATCGAAATCTATTTCAAATGTCCCATCTTTTGATATTAAACGATGAGCTACTAATTGTCTATCATTATCTTGAATAACTGTATAAAATGAATCATACATAGGTTCAAATGTTAATACTTTATCATGAGGTTGACTTAATAAACGAATCAATAAGGAAACTGAATACATCACAGTAGGACTATATAAGATCCAATCTTCTTCAATATGTGTATGATGTCTTCTTTCAAAATATCCTGTAATAGATGATTTAAAATCATGATGATTCCATCTTGTGTATCCATAAATTTGATGATGTGCCACCTCAAATATTTTTTCAGTAATAGGTTTAGGAATAATAAAATCTGTATCAGATATTGAAAATGGTATTAAATCCTTTTTATTAAAACGATCTTGTATATAATCCCATTGCGTACAATAAGTACCTAAACGATTATGAACCTCATTAAAATCATACTTCATTTATTTTTCCTCCAAAATAATATAATCCTTTGTTGTTTTATTTAATGGTACACCTACACCATCAATAATAACAACATCATCTTCAATACGAACACCACCAACACCAGGAACATAAACACCTGGTTCACAAGACATCATCATATGTTCTTGTAAAACTGTTTCACTCTTTGAATTTAAAGTTGGTCCTTCACCATCTTCTCCAATTCCTAGTCCATGTCCTAAACCATGATTAAAATATTCACCATAACCAGCAGCCTCAATCACATCTCTAGCTGCTTTATCAACATCTTTTCCCTTAACTCCTGCTTTAATAGCAGCAAGACCAGCGAGTTGTGCTTTTAAAACAACATCATAGATTTCTTTGATTTTTGGATCAGGTTCTCCAATAAAACACATACGTGTCATATCTGATTGATAATTTTGATATTGAATACCAAAATCAATCATAATAGGTTCATGAGCTTTTACTTTTCTTGAAGTTGGACGACCATGTGGTAAAGCTGTTCTTTCACCTGTTGCTACTATTGTATCAAAAGACATTTGTTGTGCACCAGATGCAATTGAATAATATTGTACTAAAGCGCTAATTTCATATTCACTCATCCCTACACGAATGTGTTCAATTACTTTTTGATAGATTTCATCAGTAATTGCAATTGATTTTTTCATTGCTTCAATTTCTTCATCTTCCTTAACAATACGAAGATGAGCAATTTCTTGATCCAATAAAAGAACTTCTATCCCTAATTTTTCTATTTCTCGATATTCCTTAACTAATACTTGATACGCTTCTACCCCTAGCGTTTTACAATTTTCTTTTTTTAATATTTCTTCTACTGTCCCTAAATAATTACGTCCTGTTAAATGTGGATTATGTAATATAATTTCTAAATCATGTTCTTTTTCTTTGGCTTCTGTAATATAACGCCCATCTACAATTAAATAGCCATGTTCTTTTGTAATCAATACTTGACAACCACTACCAGTCATAGTATTCATCCATTTTTTTACTGTTTTACTTTTAATTAATAAAGCATCTATATCTTTTTCATCTAAAAATTCTTGTATTTTATTTATTCTTTTTGCCATTTTTAATCCTCCTACAAATAAAGGCAAGTCGAAACTTGCCTATTAATTAGAAGTCTAAGTCTAAATCGTCTAAGATAGCTGCATCTTCTGCACTGATAGCATTAGTTTCTTCTTCTTTATTACCATAAGTCTTTTCATATGATTTAACAAATGGATACCATATTAAAATAGATAATATTAATTGTACTGCATTAACTACTATAGACATAGGATCCATATTTGTTAAGAATCCTTCTAAGAATACACCTACATATGGTGGTGTGAAGGTTGAACATTTCATAATACCTAAATACATTGCCCATCCTCCTAATGAACCAATAATACCACCACAAATAACAAATGGAATAAAGAACATTGGATTTAATACAATTGGCGCACCAAATAGAATTGGTTCATTAATTCCAAATAATGCTGGAATAAATGATAATCTACCAACTTGTTTTAAAGCTTTATTCTTACTCATTAAGCACCAGAATACACAACCAATAGTAACACCACTACCTGTAAAGTTACCAAATGCTGATTCAGGTCCAGGAGCATAGAAGTGAGTTGCTACACCACCAGCTTGAACAGCAGCAATGTTTTCTGCTAAGAATTGAGTCGAAATTGGACTTGTAATTGGGCTTAATACTGATGGATGAATACCAAAGAAGAATATTAAAGCTTGTAACATTTTTAAGAAAGTATAAGCAATTGGATTATCCATAGATCCTACCAATGGTGCAAAGATTGCTGTAAAGATTAATGGTGGCATTGTATTTAATACATTGACACAAACAATACGTACAATTAAGAAGAATCCAATAATGATTACTGAAATAGGAATCATTTCAAAAGAACGAGATACGAAATCAGGTACTGTATCTGGCATCTTGATTGTAAAGTTTTTCTTTTTACACCAACGGAATAATTCAACAGCGATAAATCCTGCAAACATTGCGCAGAATAAACCTTTAGGTCCTAAATAAGTTTTAGAAATTCCACCATCTTCTGTGAATTCTACAACTAACATTAAGAATGATACTAATCCCATTGTTACACATCCTGGAATATCTAACTTATAAGAGTTAGCTAATTGATATGCAATGATTACAGTAACATAAACTGACATTAAAGCCATACCTACATTATAAGGAATATAGATAATATCCAAATTTGCTAAGATCCATTGAGAAATTACATGATTTTCTCCAATCATATTTGGAATTGCTTCTGGGATCAAACAAAAACTACCGATAATTAACAATGGTGTCATTGCAACCATTGCTTTTTTAACAGCGCTTAAATGAACTTCTTTATCCATTTTATCAGCAAGCGGTGCTAAATACTTTTTCATAAAGTTCTCAAATTTTGAGTACATCGTTTTTTCCTCCCCATAAAATTATTTTTTTAAATCTGCTTTTCTACGTGCAATTAACGCTTGTTTCATGACAGTTGCCCCATCCATTTTTCCATATGTTTCTTGATCAACAATAACATAAGGAATCTTACGAGGTTCGATGATAGGTTTTACTGCATCTAATTTATGTGCAACTTGTGGTCCTAAAACTAAAACATCACAATTGTCTGCTTCAGATTGTAGAATATCAATTGGAATAGCGATAAAATCAAAATCAGCATCATTTAATTTTGCACTGTTATGTACTGTATCTTTCATACTATTCATAAGCATTGTTGTAGAAAGTCCACCTGCACAGCATAATACAATTCTCATTATTTACCCTCCTTTGCTTCAAATACATTTATTAATTCTTCAATTAGATCTCTTGCTAATTGAGAAGTCATATAATGGTCTTGTGCATGAACCATTAATAACCCAACTTCTGGCTTATTTCCAGAGCCTGACATTTCGGCTTGAATAAGCTTTGTTTGAACAGTGTGAGCTTGTAAATCAGCTTCTTTAGCTTGTTCTAATATCTTTCTTGCTTCATCATATTCACCTGTTTTTACTTTCTTCAATGCTTCAAAAGCTAAAGATTTGCTTTGTCCAGCTGAAGAAATTAATCCTACAATAATTTGTTCCGTTTCTGTCATTTGTTTATCCTCCAATAAAATTAATAAAATTTTGATAATCTTGATATGTCAAATGATCTATTAAGCAGTTAACTAACTGTGTCAAACTTTCTAAATCATCACTATGAACAAATGAATAAGATCCATGACAATATCTAAGTGGTATTCCTAAAACAAGTGCCAAACGTCCACCTTTTTCTAAGTGTGCATTTCCAGCATCTGTTCCTCCTCCACCGAACATATCGCTTTGATAAGGTATTCCATGTTCATTGGCTAATTCTTTAACATATTTAATCAATTTTTTATTTGGTGAAAGAGTTTTGTCATAATGAACAATCATTGGTCCTTTACCAATTAAACGATGATTCGTATAGTTTTTAACAAGTTCTGGATTATTTGCAACATCAAGTGCAAAAACAATATCAGGATCAATAAGATGAGTCGCTGTTTTACCACCTCTTACACCAACTTCTTCACTACTTGTTCCTACAAAATAAATATCATTTTCAACATCTCCATGAATTCTTTTCATTGCTTCTATCATGACATAGCATCCTGTTCGATCGTCCATTGCCTTGCCAGCAATCACTTTATCTTGAAGCTGTCTTGCTTCACTAGCAAAACAAACCATGTCACCAACATCAATTCCTAAAGCTTTTACTTCATCTGCACTATCAACTCCAATATCAACGTACATTTCTTTAACGTTACCGTTGCTATCTTTAGTCACATTTAATAAACCTTCCACTTTTTTACCATCTTGCGTCGTAATTCTAACCATTTGCATTTCTTTGCTTTTATTTAAAACTGAACCTAAAGCTACTAAATATACAAAACCAATATCAGAAATATGTCTTACCATAAAACCTACTTCATCTATATGAGCACAAAACATGATTTTTAAAGGATTTGGTGAAGTCCCTTTTTTATGAAAAACAATACTTCCTAAACGATCACTAAAAACTTCATCACTATATTTTGCTAATTCTCGATAGAGAATCGATCTTACTTCATCTTCAACTGATGCTACACTATCAGCATTACTCAATTCTTTTAACAATTCACTATTCATTATTTCCACCTCCTATTTCTTTCATTAAACTCATCATTTCTTCAAAAGAATCAACCTTCGTTAACATTTCAACATAATTACTCTTTTGCATTAAACGATATAACTTTTTAGTTATTACTTTATATATTTCAACTTGATCTTTCTTTAAACAAATCATAAAAACTATTTTTATTTCTTTGCCATTTTGTACAAATGGTTTCTTTAAAATAGCTACAGAAATCATATTTTTAAGTGCGTCTATTTCAAGTGGATGGGGTATACAAACTCCATTTGTATAAATAGTACTTACATACGATTCACGTTCAAAAATCAAATCAGTATAGCCTTTTTTACCGTAACCTTTATCCTCTAATTCTTGTCCCATCATCCGAATAATATTTTCATAACTATCTGCTTCTATAAATTTAAAAAAATCTTTAGAGAAGAATGAATAATACATAGGATTATCTTGAATCAAAGTATAAGGATCATATTCTTCACATTGTAAAATTTGTTTAATCTTCACTAAATCTCTATCATCAAGTAGTTCTTTAATATAAATAATTGGTGCCTTGATTTCTTGAGATAAAGGCATGATTGTAAAAATTAAATCGGGTTGAAAGGCTTTTAATTCATCTTGTTGTAAAAACGAAAATGTTTGTACCTCTGCTTGAGGAAACAATGATTCAATTTGTATTTTAATCATATAAGCACTTCCACCACCTGATGAACAAACAATTCCAATACGATTATAAGATAACAATTTACCTTGTTTTTCTTTTTCCATATGGGATGCAAAATGCATCGCTACAAAACCAATTTCATCAAATGTCACTTCAACATTATATTTTTCATGTAACATGCTACAAAACTGAAGTGCGATGTTAAACATCATTGGATATGTAATATTCAGCTCATTGGCTAATGGATTTTGATATGAAATTTTATTATGTAATCTATCTATTAATAATGAAACATGTGCTAATAACATTTTCTTAAAGTCTTCATCTTCAAGAAACTTCGTATCATATTTTTCATCTATTTGTTTTATAAATTCTTCAATATCTTCTTTTAAATAATTTGTAAAAGAAGATATTGAACCTATTTCTCTTTTTATATTTTTTTGTAAAACGTCTAAAATTTCTTCTATGCTTTTTGTATTTAATCCTATTGAATATTTCTTTTCTAATATTCCAACTAAAAATTCAACAATTCTATGAATCTCATCATTTTTATCAAAAATAAATTCCTCTTTTTGTTCATCTTGTCTATGTGCAACATAAACAACAATCTTTAAATATTCAGCCACATTTAAAAGTTCATTATAGTTGATTTTCAATCCTTCTTTATTCAACTGCCTAATTAACTTTTGTTCAATGTCATTAAATTCTTCAACAACATCATTTACTGCCGTTTGAATAAAAACATTTTGATTTAAATATTCTTCAACTAAGTACTTTTTAAAAGGTGTCAATTCATAACGTAACAAAATACCATAATGTGTTTTTCTTTCTAATTCAAAATGATAACTCTTTGCTAGATTTTCAACATCATTCATATCATGCTTTATAACAGTCTTAGATACTTGAAAAGTATCTGCAATGTTATCCATAGAAATATATCCAGTTTGAATAGCAAGATAAGCTAAAATTTGTGCTGGTCTTTCTTTAACCTGAAAATAAATACCCTCATTTAAGCTTTCCATAAAATCTTTAAACAATTCTTCATTTGTTATTTCTAAGAGATATCCAGAACCTCTTTTGTTATGAAATGTAAAACCTTTTCGAGGAGAAATACGCATTAAGTATGATAAGTCATTTTGAATCGTTCTTTTTGAAACATCATACTTTTGAACAAAGTAATCTAGTGAGAGATATATATTTGAATTTATAAAATCTTTCATAATTAGATACATTCTCATTGGTATTTCCACCTTCCTCTATTTTTATTATATCAAATTAAAATTTTGTCAAAAGGAAACCTTCTACATTTAAAAATGCAATAATTTTCCTAATCTCATCAAAAAAAGATATTGAATATGATTTTAACATCTCTATCATTTAAAAAGTTAAATATTACAAAATATGAAAGCCATAAAAAAAGAAGTCTAACGCTGTTAGACCTCTAGAAATTATCTTTTAATCAAAATAAGTAATTTTTAAATCTTTAAAGAATGCTTCTGTTCCAATATCAACAAAGAAACCAATATTTCCTCTCATAGATTTATCATGAATCATTTGATCAACTACCAATAATGGTTGAGGATCATCATTTAAATAAAATGTAGCTTTTTCATCTTCAATAACTGCTTTTAAACTGATCCATTCATTTAAATCAATATCTACTTGATTTTCATATTTTGTAATACCATGTTCTCTAAAATAAGCAAATGTATATGTCGGATAAGAAAAATACTGACAACCATGTTGTTTTCTTACTGGATCATCACATTGTCTACCATTTGTTGGTCTTACATAAAATGATTCAAACTTTGTATCATCTTCATTAATACGATAAGCAATACCAATAAATCCTCTAGCAAAATCAGGAGCATCTTTTAATAAACGACTTAACATCTTCACTTCAATAATTCCATTATGAAATGATGAATCAACTAATTTAGCGTACGTATTTTCATCATATTCATTAATTTTTCCACTTTTAACAACTCTTAAAACCTTTTCATTATCAATCACTTCATTTGAAATATGTGTATAATTTTCTTTCCAATTTTCTTTATTAATCATTTCTTATCCTTCCTTTCAATAACATCATAAAGTATCTTTTTTATTTGGTAAAGTAGGCACTTTTTTGTAACCATGATTTAGCACTTAATTAATTTGAGTGCTAAAAAGTTCACATTCAGTTAACATATAAGACTATAATACAAATTAGCACAAGGATATGGTGAGTGCTAAAGGAGTGAATAGTATGATTAAACCATTGCATAAATTTGTATTAATAAAAAAAGAAGAAAAGGAAAATAAAACAGCAAGTGGAATTGTTTTATCTACTGAAAAGAAAGAAGTTCCATCTATTGCAAATGTTATTGCAGTTGGAGATGAATGTACTTCTTCTTTAAAAGAAAATGATCGTGTCATTTATAAAGAATATTCAGGAACTAAGGTAACTGTAGACGATCAAGATTATATTGTTATTGATGAAAAAGATATTATTGCGAAATTTGAATAAGGGGGCAGATATTTATGAGTAAAGAAGTAAGATTTTCAAATGACGCACGTCAATCAATGTTAAAAGGTGTTAATGTTTTAGCAGATGCTGTAAGTGTCACATTAGGTCCTAAAGGACGTAATGTTGTTTTAGATAAAGGATATGGTTCTCCATTAATTACAAATGATGGTGTAAGTATTGCTAAAGAAATAGAACTTGAAGATAAGTTTGAAAATATGGGGGCTAAACTTGTTTATGAAGTAGCCAATAAAACAAATGATGTTGCTGGTGATGGTACTACAACAGCTACCATTTTAGCGCGAAATATGATTGTTAATGGTTTAAAGGCTGTTGACAAAGGAGCTAATCCTGTTTTAATGCGTGAAGGTATTGAAAAAGCAGGTAAAGAAGTTGCTGATGTTGTTTTGAAAAATTCACATAAAGTTGAAACAAGTCAAGATATTGCTTCAGTAGCAACTATTTCAGCTGGTAATGAAGAAATTGGTCAATTGATTGCTTCAGCAATGGATAAAGTTGGTAAAAATGGAATTATTAATGTTGATGAATCTAATAGTTTTGACAATGTCTTAGAAATCAATGAAGGTATGCAATATGATAAAGGATATGTTTCTCCTTATATGGTCACAGATCATGATAAAATGACTGTTGAAATGGAAAATCCTTATATCTTTATTACAAATCATAAAATTAATAATTTACAAGAAATCCTTCCAATTCTTGAACAAATCGTTCAAAGTAATAAACCATTATTATTAATTGCTGATGATTATGAAAATGAAGTTATTTCAACTCTTGTATTAAATAAATTAAGAGGAACATTCAATGTTGTCGCAACAAAAGCTCCTGGATTTGGAGATAACCAAAAAGAATTATTACAAGATATTGCTGCTTTAACTGGTAGTACCTTTATTAATAAAGATATTTCGATGGAATTAAAAGATGTCACTCTTGATCAATTAGGAACAATTAAAAAAGTAATTGTTACAAAAGATCATACAACAATGATTGCTGGAAATAATCCATCAGATAGTTTAAAACAACGTATTGAAAGCATTGAAAATCAATTAGCTAAAACAACTGCTTCTTATGATCAAAAACAATTAAAAGAACGTTTAGGTAAATTATCAAATGGTGTTGCTACAATTAAAGTTGGCGCAACAACTGAAAGTGAATTAAAAGAAAAGAAATTACGTATTGAAGATGCTTTAAACGCTACAAAAGCTGCTGTTGAAGAAGGAATTGTTATTGGTGGTGGAGCTGCTTTAGTAGAAGCTTATAAAGAAGTTAAACCTCGTTTAAAAGCTGTTAATGTTGATGTTCAAAAAGGTATTCATATTGTTATGGAAGCATTGTTTGCACCAATTCAACAAATTGCTGAAAACGCTGGATATAATGCTGAAGATATTGTGGAAAACCAAAAAAATGCCCAAAAGAATTATGGATTCGATGCTAAAAATGGTCAATGGGTCGATATGTTTGAAAAAGGTATTATTGATCCTACAAAAGTAACACGTAGTGCTTTATTAAATGCATGTAGTATTGCTTCCTTGTTTATTACAACAGAAGCCGGTATCGCTGATGCAAAAGATACTTCTGCCACTCCTGCAATGCCAACTCCTACAATGTATTAGTAGATATTGAAAGTGGTCCGGAATGACCACTTTTTTCTTGTATATTTTCCTCAACAAATAGTATAATATAATAAAGTATATCGTAATATACTTTATTATATTATACTATTTGTTGAGAGGAGCTTTCAAAATGTTTATCGGGAGAAAAACAGAGTTAAAACAACTTAATGAACAATATAATTCAAGCCGTTTTGAATTTGCCGTTATTTATGGTAGGCGAAGAATTGGAAAAACATCCTTAATTCAAGAATTTATCAAAGACAAAAAAGCTTTATTTTTTACCGGTCTAGAAACAACCCAAAAACAAAATTTAATAAATTTAAGTCAAGTTATTTTACAAAGCAGCTTAGATGATATCACTTTTAATTCTTTTCAAGCAGCTTTAGAAAATGTTTTTGAAAAAGCAAAGAAAGAGAGAATTATCTTTGTTATAGATGAATATCCTTACCTTGCAAATACATATCCTGCGATTTCATCTATCCTACAATTACTTATTGATAAAAATAAAGAAGATTCTAAACTCTTTTTAATATTATGTGGTTCTTCTCTATCTTTTATGGAAGAGCAAGTTTTAGGATACCAAAGTCCATTATACGGAAGAAGAACTTCTCAATACAAAATAAAACCCTTTTCTTTTTTCGAAACTTGTGATTACTTCAACTCATTTTCTTATGAAGAAAAAGCGTTTATTTATGGACTAACCTCTGGCATTCCTCTTTATATTTCACTATTTCGTGAAAATAAATCATTAAAACAAAATATTATAGATATCTTTTTATCAAGTAATGGTTATCTTTTTGAGGAACCCACAAATTTAATTAAGCAAGAATGTCGTGATCCATCAACCTATAATTCAATTATTCAAGCGATTGCCACAGGAGCAACAAAACTTTCAGAAATATCCAATCAAGTAGGAATCGAAACAGGATTATGTACAACTTATATAAAAAAACTTATTTCTCTTGGAATTATTATCAAAGATTATCCTATTTATAAACCTTCTAAAAAGCAAACTATTTATTTATTAGAAGATCACATGTTTCAATTCTGGTATAAATTTATTTTACCTAATATTTCTTTAATTAATATTGGAATGGGTGAAAAAGTTTATGAAAAAATAGAACCCCATTTTTATGAGTTTATGGGTTATATATTTGAAGATATATGTAAACAATACTTATGGCTTCTTAATATCCGTGAAGAATTACCTCTTTTCTTCTTAAAATTAGGAAGATGGTGGGGAAATGATCCACGTATCAAAGCAGAAGCAGAAATTGACATTTTAGCTTATAATGATGAAAATCAAATTTTATTAGGTGAATGTAAATGGAGAAATGAAGAAATAGATAAAAAAGTTTTAGAAAAAGCAATTTTTAGAAGTGAGCTTTTCTCTTTTCCAAATAAATTTATCTATTTATTTTCTAAAACAGGCTTTACATCTTATTGTTTAGAATACGCTAAAACCAATCCATCTATTCATCTTGTTACCTTTCAAGATATTATAAAAGCTTATGAAAGCAATCAATCATAAGCTTTTTTACTATATCGTCCTGTTATAGTAAAATGTGTTTGTTCTTCAATTTTAAACTCAACTTTAAAACAATCATTCTCTTGTCCATAATATAAATCCACATTGCTCTCAGGAGCAATTTCCTTTTGATAGTGCATTGTCATTCCTCCAATAAAATATTTTTCTAATACGTTTTGAGGAAGAAGATCCATGACCCATTCAAGATATCTTGCATTATTCATATGCTTGTTTAAATCAATATCACTATACATGACTTCTCTTGTTTGAACTTTTTGAGTCTCTATATCTAAAAGCGGCTCGTTTTTTTCTACAAAACTCGAAAATTCTTCACATTCAGGAATCGTGATACCTACTTTTTGTGGTCTTACTATTCTTCTTTTTTCAATATCAATAAGTGTCCAAATTGAATAAACACCACCAACTACTTCATTATTGACTTTTAAATCATAGGTTCTAAAGTATTGAATTTTTCTTTCTCCTTTTGCACGTGTAGAAACTGTTAAGTTTTCTCCTACTATAAGTGGTCTTATTAATTTAACTGTTTGTTTAACTAAAACCCATCCATATTTCCCATTAAATGATTCATTCCACAAACCTATTTCTATTGCATTTTTAGTCGCAAGATTAGAAAGTTTTGATAATAAATCAGCATATTTATATTCTCCATAGTAATCTACATTTTGATATTCTATTTCATATTGTTCACTTGTTTCACTATTTTTCATTTTTTCTCTCCAAAATGTTTATTTTTTATTAA
>UQVG01000029.1 GCA_900544435.1 uncultured Erysipelotrichaceae bacterium
CTGTATTAATTTGGAAAGATTGTTACTTTTAAGAAGTAAAGAACTTTCTTTATCTGATGTAGAATGTCATGTATTGTTATTGATATATACTTTTGTTGATTTGCATAAAAGAATGATTACACCTACATTGTTATTGCAATATTCGTCTTTTACACCTCATGAAATGGATCGAATTTTAGAATCTCTTTTAAAGAAAAAATGGATTTTTAATAAAAATGGAGCTATTTGTTTAAATCATTTTGAAGAAAAGCTTTTAGAAAACAAACAAGCTCCAGTAGAAGAAAAAACAAATTTAATTGATGTTTTTGAAGAACAATTTGGAAGACCTTTAACACCTATGGAATTTGATAGTATTAAAGAATGGGTTCAAAGTGGATATAGTGAAGAAATGATTTTAAAAGCTTTAAAAGAAGCTGTTAAGAGTCAAGTGTTAACTTTAAGATATATAGAAGGTATTTTAATTAATTGGGCACAAAATGGTATTAAAGAAAGATATATTGATGAAAAGCCACAAGAAAGAAAAATAAAAGAAAGTCATTATCATTGGTGGGAAGATGAATAAAGAAAAAACAAATAGAGTATTAGATTATTTTGAGGAATTATTTCCTGATGCTCATTGTGAACTTAATCATCAAAATGTCTTTGAACTTTTAGTAGCTGTAATGCTTTCAGCTCAAACAACAGATAAAAAAGTAAATCAAGTAACAGCTTCACTTTTTAAAAAATATCCTACTGTTGAATCATTTGCGAATGCTTCGTTGGAAGATTTACAAAATGATATTAAAATTATTGGATTATATAGAAATAAAGCTAAGAATTTAAAGAAAATGGCTCAAGTACTTCTTGATCAATATCAAGGTGAAGTTCCAAAAACAAGAAAAGAATTAGAAAGTTTACCAGGAGTAGGAAGAAAAACAACAAATGTTGTTTTATCAGTTGGTTTTAATGAACCGGCTTTTGCTGTAGATACACATGTTGAACGTATTTCTAAAAGGTTAGGCTTTGCTAAAAAAGAGGATACTGTAAGTGATGTTGAAAGAAAAGTATGTCGTTCTATTCCTAGAAATAAGTGGAATAAAGCACATCATCAATTCATATTCTTTGGTAGATATTTTTGTAAAGCACAAAATCCAAACTGTTTAGAATGTCATTTATATGATATGTGTAAAGATAAAATAAAAGAATCGAGAAGATAATGATGGATCAAAATGTAGAAAAGATATTAGAAATTAAAAATAGAAAAATGCAAAAAGCATTTAATCAAAATCATATTGAATTACTTTTTTTAAATAATCAAGAAGAATTATTGAAGTATCTAGATAATTTAATTGAAGAAAATCAAACAGTAGGTGTTGGTGGTTCAATGACTTTATTTGAAACAGGGGTCATTGATTATTTAAGAAAAAAGCCTATTCGTTTTTTAGATCGTTATCAAGAAGGTCTTTCAACAGATCAAATAGAAAATATATTTCATCAATCATTACTTGCTGATGTTTATTTAACAAGTTCAAATGCAATTGATAGAAATGGTAATCTTTATAATATAGATGGTCATGGAAATCGTGTGGCTGCAATGATTTATGGCCCTAAAAAAGTGGTTGTGATTGTTGGCATGAATAAGATTTTTGATGATGAACTTTCAGCAATTCAACATATAAAAAATATGTCATGTCCAGCCAATGCATTACGTTTACATAAGAACACACCATGTGTTCAAGTTGGAAAGTGTGTTGATTGCCAAAGTGATGATCGTATATGTAGTGCTTATGTGAAGATTGCAAGGCAACCGTTAGGAAGA
Organism: uncultured Erysipelotrichaceae bacterium; assembly: GCA_900544435.1. Classification (GTDB taxonomy): domain Bacteria; phylum Bacillota_I; class Bacilli_A; order Erysipelotrichales; family Coprobacillaceae; genus Faecalibacillus. The sequence continues at coordinate 1,799 of UQVG01000029.1, forward strand.
ATGACGGTGCTTGTTATAAATGAAGAATTAGGATATTAGGGGGTATATTATGTTTGAAAAAGTAAATATTCAAGATTTAAAGTTTAATCCTTTTGATGAAATTAGTAATCATTGGGTACTTATTTCAGCAAAAAAAGATGGAGTTGTTAATACAATGACTGCTAGTTGGGGGCAACTTGGTCATTTATGGGGTAAAAATGTAATGACTGTTTATATTAGACCTCAAAGATATACAAAGGAATTTGTAGATGCAGGTGATTATTTTACTGTTACTTTATTTGATGGTTATAAAAAGGAGTTAGGAGTCTTAGGTTCTAAATCAGGTAGAGATGGTAATAAGATTGCTGAAGTTTCTTTTGATGTGGAAGAAGTTGATGATCAACCTACTTTTAAACAAGGTAAAATGGTTTTTGTTTGTAAGAAAATTTATAGTGATATGATTGATCCTAAACAATTTATTGATCAGTCTTTAGATGAAAAATGGTATCCACAAAAGGATTATCATCAAAGATATATTGGTGAAATTGTTGCGGTATATCAAAATAAATAACGAGATGTACAAAATGTACACCTCGTTTTTTTTAGGCATCAGAACGTTCAAATTTATTTTTCATTGAAAGACTTAATTCATTTAAAACCAGAGAAATTGTTTTATCAGTTTCTTCTTTTAACATTTTTGCAACTTCTTGATTAGCTTGATGTTTTAAATTAAGTTGTTTATCAAGATCATCTTCTTTTTCTAAAAGATCATCATAAACATTCAATAAATGATGTCCTTTAGCCATCACGTTTTTTTGATAACGTTCAATATGAATAGCTGACTTTCTATAAGAAGCATCTGCCATTGCTGCAATTAAACGACTTGACCAATAGAAATTATCTGTAGAAACAGTTGCAGTTGTATTCGCTAGATAAGCTGGTGTTTCAGTAATATTACCATAAAATGGAACTAATGCATTAAAGACATTAGAAGCGTAAGCAATCCATTCTATTGCCTGAAAAGCTTTTGGAACATCATTTCTTAATTGAATAACGGATAAGAAATCATTACGATTAATACCTATAGGACGATACATTCCTTTTTGCGATAAATCTCCATAAGCTTTATAAGGATCATAATCTGTTCCTTGGAAATGTAAAGAAAGAGCATATTTAACATCTTCGACAGTAATTTTCTTTTCTGGAACTTGAGACCATGGAATATCATCATCACTTGGTTGATGATTAAATGTATGTGGATTAAAATATCTTTCAATATCAAATGCACGAGGTGTATTATAAATGTGATCAGAATCATCATGACTTCCGAAAGCATCACGGGCATTAAATTTTGAATTAAATGAAAGATCAAGATGATATTTTTCTATAAATTCTTTCATATCAGCAGAACACATATGATTTTCTTTTGAAGTTAAGGCATCTTCTAAATCAAAATCATCAATTCCAAATTGATTAGGCATAGCAACATAATGATCATCGGGTACTTTTTTAGCAATCCAATGATGACCACCAATCGTTTCTAACCACCAAATCTCATCATGATCTTGAAAAGCAATACCATTCATTTCGTAAGTTCCATATTTTTCTAATAAACTTCCTAATCTTTCAACACCTTCACGAGCACTATGAATATAAGGTAAAACGATATAAACAATATCTTCTTCCCCGATTCCTCCAGCAATATGATTGATCTCATCATATTCTACAAGAGGATCAGCTCCTAAAACACGTGGATTTGATGTAATTGTTTCAGTTGCTGTCATCGCAATATTTTCTTCATTGATTCCACTTGCAGCCCAAATTCCTTTTCCTTCAACTGCATTTGGCATAGCTGTATAAGACATAGGATTTTCAGGTAAATCTATTTCTAAATGAGAAATGACAGTTTTATATTTTCTTTTTTGTTCTTTTGAAGAAATAACAACGAATTTTTTAGCTGTAAATCCATCAGCACCAGAATCATCATTTCTAGCAATCATTGTCGATCCGTCAAAAGAAGCTTTTTTTCCTACTAATAATGTTGTACAAGACATATATTTTCCCCCTTTTTGTATCTTATTATAATATAAAAGAATAAAAAATAATATTTATTAGATAAAGAAAAAACATTCATATACATGAATGCTTTTTAAGAAATAGAAAAATGAATTGTTTTTTCTGCAGAACTTGAACCATTAGATTCCATAAATTTAACAAAGTATTGATGTCCACGACTTAAATTTGAAAAAGTTGCATTGTTATGATTAACAGAAGAAAGTAAATTACCACTTCTATCATATAAAGCAATCGTAAGTGCATGGCCTTGACCTTGTTTTGAAATGACAGCACGAATTGCAGTAGATGAAATAACAGCACCATCATTGATTTGTCCACTATCACAAGAAAGCGAAGCATTAATAGATGTTAATTGTAAAGCAATTGTTTTTTCTATTTTATTAGATGTACGATCAGGAGCCTTTTCATAACTATAAAAACCAGTAACCTTTACATTTGATGTAACTGTAAAATTAAGCGTTCCAGAGGCCGTTGAGAAGCTTTCTCGATGCAATTCTTGACCACTTTCATCACTTACAACTACTGTATAAACAACTTTACCAAATGTCTTTGTTCCCTCAGTAGCATTTTCATCTGTTGTTGCATTTTCAGGATTATAAGGAGCAAAATTAAATGAAATACTTTGTCCATTAAGACTAACATCAAATGAAGTAAGTTCACTTAAATTAAAGACATCACTATCAATACTTTGTGTAGGCGCTGTTCCTTTTTTAAACCAAGCTTGAATAATCATATCTTCACTCATACCTTCACCAGGTGAAACATATGGATAAATTCCTTTAACCATTGCTGCCTGTTCAACATCATCGGGTTGTTCTGGATACGATTTTTGACTGCCTTTACTTTGTAAATGATTTAAAAGCATTTGAACAACTTTACCAGGATAAGCTTTATATTGACTCGTTGTCTTTCCTTTACTAATTCCCTCTTTAGCAAATCCCATCCAAACTGAACAAACATAATCTGGAGTATAGGCAGACATCCATAAATCACGGCTCTTTCCAGCCATACCATTTTTAGCAGTACTTGACCAGTTAGATGTTCCTGTTTTAGCTCCTATATTGTTTATACCAGATACATAAGCATAGTTACCACTACCATTTTTTGTATAATCTAGCATGACTTGTCTTACCATGAAGGCACTTGCTTTTGAATAAGCACTTTGTTTAGCATTATTTTGAATTTCTTCATCAATATTAAAAGTTTCTCCTGTTTGAACGACTTCTACATAGTTAATGGTATGACTTTCAGTATATAAACCATTATTGGAAATTGTCGCGTAAGCACTGACCATTTCAAGTGGAGAAATACCATAAGACCAACCACCAATGGCACTTGCAAGTCCAATGTTTTCTTTTGACATATCGATTCCAAGAGATTCCATTGCTTCTTTGATTTTATCATTACCGATTTTTTGTTCAACTTCATCAAATGTTTTAATAGCAGGAATATTCCAAGAATTTTCAAGTGCATTTTCAACAGTGACTAATCCATGGAATTGTCTATCCCAGTTTTTAAACTTACCATTATAATAGTCATCATCATTAATAGAATGACCAGTAGACCAATCTAAATTTTCAAAAGCTAAACCATAATCTAAAAACGGTTTAACAGATGAACCAGGTTGTTGTTTTTGAGTGGCATAGTTATAATTTCCATACGAATAATTACGACCACCAATCACAGCTACGATACGACCATCTTGGCTTGATTGAACGGCACCACCCATACGCATATCTTCATCACCATAAGCATATTTTTCACCATTACCAATAGCACTTGCAAGTGTTTGTGTATCCACATCACAATAAGTATAGATATTTAATTGTGTTTTTAAAGGATCTAAACTAGTTCTTTTTTTCACTTCTGCTGTTACGATATCTACATAAGCAGCAAGAGTATTGTTATTTGTAGTTGGTGAAACACATAATGTATTTTCTATTTTTGTAGCTTTTGCTTCTTCATATTCTTCTTGTGTAATATAACCATGATTCATCATAAGTTTTAAAATTGTATTACGTCTTGCTGTTGCTTTATCAAGGCAATAGTAAGGATCATAGTTATAAGGTGAATTCAAGCTTCCTGCAAGCATGGCTGCTTCTGGAAGAGTTAATTCGCTGACATCTTTATTAAAGTAATACTTACTTGCTGCCGCAATTCCAATTGAACTTGTACTTCTACCAAAATAGATTTTATTTAAATAAAGAGTTAAAATTTCTTCTTTACTCAAAGCTTTATCTGCTTGGATTGCTAGAATAATTTCACTGAATTTTCTTGTGTAGGTTTTTTCGGCATTAGGAAAATAGGTTTTTTTAATCAATTGTTGAGTGATTGTAGAACCACCACCTCTAATACCACCAGCAATCAAGTTAGACATAGCAGCTTTAGCGATACGTGGTAAGTCAAAACCATCATGTTCAAAAAAACGAGAATCTTCAGCTGCAATAACAGCATCAACAAGTACTTGAGGCAAATCTTCATAGGTAATATTTTCTCTTGTACCGTTTTCTTGACTGCCATATGTATAAAGAACTTTACCTTGATCATCATACATAACACTAGCTCCAGATGATAAAAGTTTTTTAGCATCAAAAGCATCTGTATCTTTGTAGACACCATAAGCTAAAACACTTACACCAGCAAAAATTGTAACTATTAATAAAATAGCTATAGCGATAAAAAGCTTTTTTTTATTTGCTTTTTTCTTTTGAAAGTTATTTGTTTTCGAAGACATAAGATACCTCCATCTTTTCTTTATACAAGTATACCTTATTTTGTATGATAAAAGCAAATTTTGAGGAAAAATAAAAAGCCAACTTAAAGTTGACTTTATTGATTGTTTCCTTGATTTTGAGAAGATTGGTCTCCACCACCGGTATTACCACCTGTATTATCTCCAGTATTGTCACCAGTATTACCGCCGGTATTACCACCTGTATTATCTCCAGAATGATCACCGCTAGTTGTATTACCATTGTTTGTGTTATTACTATCGCTATTTTGACCATTTTGATTATTTTGAGATGATTGATTATCATTTGATGTTTGATCATCAGTATTTTCAGTTGTTTCTTCTGTTGTTTCTTCAGTTAAAGAAGCATGTGATTCATGTTTTGAACCTTTTTTATAATAATCATCACCATCATGAGTCACTGTTGATGGTTGATCAGGATATGATTTTTTACTATTTTTACTTTGTAAATGTTTTAATAACATTTGAACCACTTTACCAGGATATGCTTTATAACGACTTGTTGTTTTACCTTTTTCGATACCTTCTTTACCAAATCCCATCCAAACTGAACAAATGTAATTAGGAGTATAAGCAGACATCCATAAATCACGGCTCTTTCCAGCCATACCATTTTTAGCAGTACTTCCCCAGTTAGAAGTTCCAGTTTTAGCTCCTACATTAGAAAGACCAGATAAATAAGCATAGTTACCACTACCATTTTTTGTATAATCAAGCATCACATGTCTTATCATAAAAGCACTTGCTTTTGAATAAGCACTTTGTTTAGCGTTATTTTGAATTTCTTCATCAATGTTATATTTTTCGCCTGTTTGGACAACTTCTACATAGTTAATAGTATGACTTTCAGTATATAAACCATTATTGGAAATTGTCGCATAAGCACTTGCCATTTCAAGAGGAGAGATTCCTCTATCCCATCCACCAATAGCGTAAGATAAGTTTGTTGGATTAGTTTCTTTTGACATATCAATTCCAAGTGATTCCATTGCTGAAACAACACCAGATTTACCAATTTCTTTTGTTACTTCTTCATAAGTTTTAATAGCAGGAATATTCCAAGAATTTTCAAGTGCACTTGTAAGTGTCACTGTTCCATGGAATTGTCCATCCCAGTTTTTAGGAGTAAACTTTCCTTTAGAATAAGGAGTATCTTCCAAAGTTTTTCCTGTACACCAATCTAAATTTTCAAAAGCTAAACCATAATCTAAAAACGGTTTAACAGATGAACCAGGTTGTTGTTTTTGAGTGGCATAGTTATAATTTCCATACGAATAATTACGACCACCAATCACAGCTACGATACGACCATCTTGGCTTGATTGAACGGCACCACCCATACGCATATCTTCATCACCATAAGCATATTTTTCACCATTACCAATAGCACTTGCAAGTGTTTGTGTATCCACATCACAATAAGTATAGATATTTAATTGTGTTTTTAAAGGATCTAAACTAGTTCTTTTTTTCACTTCTGCTGTTACGATATCTACATAAGCAGCAAGAGTATTGTTATTTGTAGTTGGTGAAACACATAATGTATTTTCTATTTTTGTAGCTTTTGCTTCTTCATATTCTTCTTGTGTAATATAACCATGATTCATCATAAGTTTTAAAATTGTATTACGTCTTGCTGTTGCTTTATCAAGGCAATAGTAAGGATCATAGTTATAAGGTGAATTCAAGCTTCCTGCAAGCATGGCTGCTTCTGGAAGAGTTAATTCGCTGACATCTTTATTAAAGTAATACTTACTTGCTGCCGCAATTCCAATTGAACTTGTACTTCTACCAAAATAGATTTTATTTAAATAAAGAGTTAAAATTTCTTCTTTACTTAAAGCTTTATCTGCTTGGATTGCTAGAATAATTTCACTTAATTTACGAGAGTACGTTTTTTGAGCATCAGGGAAATAGGTTTTTTTAATCAATTGTTGAGTGATTGTAGAACCACCACCTGTAATACCTCCCGCTTTTAAATTAGAAAGCGCAGCTTTAACAATACGAGGTAAGTCAAAACCATTATGTTCAAAGAAACGAGAGTCTTCAGCAGCTACAATAGCATCTACTAAAACTTGTGGTAGATCATCATAGGTAATATTTTCTCTTGTTCCATTTTCTTGGCTACCATACGTATACATAACATTTCCGTTACTGTCATACATGACACTAGCTCCAGATGATAATAATTTTTCAGAATCAAAGGCAGCTGTATCCTTATATATACTGTAACCAAAAATGCATGAAAAAACTAAGATCAAGCAAAGAATAAGCATTGTTACAACTGTAATGATTTTTTTTGAATTTAATTTTTTTGTTTTTTGTCTTTTCATTTAAATACCTCACAATAATATTGATCAATAATTTCTAAATAATGGAGACGAGGAAGAAATCCTTGTCTTATTAAATGACCATTTTCTTTTATTGTTTCATAACGAAGGGATTTACGATCGTTTTTTCTATATGCTTTTACCATAAAAGCAGCATCTAGTAAATAAACTTCATTCACTTTAGTAAAAGCAATAATTAAAAAAGCAATACCTCCATGATGAATAACTTTATCAAGATGGTTAATTTGATGTAAAGAAATATTTGTAAAAGGAAAAGATAGAGTCTTTGTTTCTTTAGCTTCAAAATCAATATATCTTCCTTTATAAATACCATTATAATCAGTTGTTGAAGGTGTTCTAAAATAAGCTTCAACTATTTTTGCAGCGCTTCTTTCTGGATAAGAAACTTTTACAATTTGAATAGGTGTTGGCTTTTTATGAATCACAGCAATATCATGAGATAAATAATATTCATTTGTTAAGTTAATATCTTCTTCTAAGTTCATCCCACGGTGTGCTGTATTATGCTTACCCTCAATCATAGATGTATAATGATTATTTTTTTTCTTATTTGGATAATTAACCATAGAAACTCCTTTTTGTTTGCATATATATGGGTATTATAACACATATTTTTTTTGTGATAACAACTCTTTGATAAGAAATCATATTTTATCTTGAAAAAAGGAAATAAATTGGTACAATGGGGTAAAGGAGTTGAAAAGCATGGAATATAAAGTCGTATTAAGTCCAAAAAAAATTGTCAGTAAAGAATTTAAAGTTGATTTTAAAGGGTATAATGCTGATGAGGTTGATCACTTCTTAGATCAAGTTGTCAAAGATTATGAAGCTTTTGCTGGACTATTGAACAATTCTTATGATAGAATAGAACAGCTTGAAAGACGTCTTGCTGATCAAAAAGCAATGATTGCTAGATTAGAAAGAGAAAAAGCTTTACAAGATGATAATTTAAGAGCATTGGAAGATAATGTCTCTTCAAATGTAGATATCTTAAAAAGATTATCATTATTAGAAAAAGCAGTATTTAAAAATAAATAACAAATGACAGATAATCGCTGCTTCATTGAAGTAGAGGAAAGTCCAGGCTGCCACAATCTGCGATGATTGTAGTGTTTGTGCCTCACGAATCAATAAGTGAGGGTAGTGTAAACTAACGACAGAAGGGAAACCTAAGGGTAACTATGGTAGAACTTCATAAATGGCTCCACAGAGACAATTCCATAGGAAACTATGGCTGAAAAGAGGAAAGCTCCGCAAGGCAGAAACCCAAATTTGGTAGGGGAATCTTTAAATCGGAATTGAACGAGATAAAGGACGCGTAAGCGTAGATAAATGATTATTTAATACAGAACTTGGCTTATTATCATTTGTTTTTAAATTGGCATGGAAACATGTCTTTTTTTAATAGAACTGAGGGAGAAATATGCAAAGAAAAATACTTCGTAAACAATATAAAAAACTAGATATATCAGCAGTTAGAAGAATTGGCTTTAGCTTTTTTGCGGTTATTTTAATAGGATCGATTTTATTAAGTTTACCAATGAGTCATAGTGTTCATTCAACAAGTAGTTATTTAGATCATCTATTTGTTGCAACATCGGCTACCTGTGTAACAGGCTTAGTGACTCATGTAACAGCTAGTGAATATACGCTTTTTGGACAAATAGTCATTATTTTATTGATTCAAATAGGGGGGTTAGGATTTTTAACGCTGATGTCGATGTTCTTTGTTCTTTTAAAAAGAAAACTAACCTACGCTAATAAGATTGTCATGCAGGAAGCTTTAAATAGAAATTCATTAAATGAAACAGGTATTTATATTAAAAGAGTTATCAAATATACAGCTTTTTTTGAATTATTAGGAGCGATTTGTTTATCTTTTGTTTTTATTCCTCAATTTGGAATTATTAAAGGAATCTATTATAGTTTGTTTCATGCAATTTCAGCATTTTGTAATGCTGGATTTGATATTTTAGGAAATAATTCATTAGTTCCTTATGTAGGCAATGTTTGGATCAATTTAGTTATTTGTGGTTTGATTATTGCGGGTGGTTTAGGTTTTGTTGTGTGGATCGATTTACGTTTATCTTTGATTCATTATAGAGAACATTTTAAATATTTTAAAATGAAAAGGTATTTAGAATCTTTATCTTTGCATACAAAGATTGTATTGATTTCTTCATTTGTTTTAATTTTTGGAGGAATGATCGTTATCTTTTTATTAGAGTTTCAAAATCCTCTAACATTAAAGCCTTTACCATTTTCGCAAAAAATATTAGCTAGTTTTTTCCAATCCGTGACACTTCGAACAGCAGGTTTTGCTACAGTGGATATGGCTTCATTAAATCAAGCAACTAAATTTTTTATGTCAATTGTTATGTTTATTGGAGGATCTCCTGCTGGGACAGCAGGTGGGGTTAAAACTGTAACTTTTGTTATTGGATTATTATATGTGAGATCTTTAATACGTGGTGATGAAAATATTCATGTTTTTAAAAGAACAATAGATGATCAAATTGTGAAAAGAGCATTGACAATCATGTTAATTAGTTTTTCAATTGCATTAACAGGATTGTTTGTTTTATCAATAAGTGAAAGTGCAGATTTTATTGATTTACTTTTTGAAGTTTTTTCTGCATTTGCGACAGTTGGATTAACAGCAGGTCTTACACCAACACTGACATTTGTTGGAAAAATTGTTATAATTATTTTGATGTATATAGGACGTATAGGGCCTATTACAATGGTTTTGATTTTTGTTAGAAAATATAATGCTAAGAAAGGAAAAGATGTGAACTATATCACGGAACATATCTTAATAGGATAAAGCAGATGGAAAAACAATTTGTTGTATTGGGGCTTGGAATTTTTGGTTCTACACTTGTTAAAACACTTTCTCAATATGGAAGAGAAGTGATTGCTATTGATAAAGATCCAGAAAATGTTCAAAGAGTTGCAAATTTTGCAACTAAAGCAGTTATTGGAGATGTTACAGATATTCAATTTTTAACAGATTTAGGATTAGATGATATTGATGTTGGAATTGTTGCGATTGGAGATCGATTAGAAGATAGTATCTTAGCAACAATGAATTTAAAAGAATTAGGTGTACCCTATGTCATTGTTAAAGCTAAAAATAAACGTTTTAAAGTTGTTTTAGAAAGAATAGGGGCCGACTATGTTGTTCGTCCTGAAAAAGAAATGGGAGAAAAGGTTGCAAGAACATTACTTAGAAAAAATATTAAGGATTTAATCGAATTAGATGAAGAAAATTGTATTGTTGAAATGAAAGTTCCTCAAGCATGGGTAGGAAAAACATTATCACAATTAGATTTAAGAAAACTTTATAGTATCAATGTTTTAGGCAAACGTAATCCACATACTCATAAGTTAGAAGTTCCTGTTGATCCTAATTTAGAAATAGAATTAAATGATACTTTTCTTGTTTTAGCACAAACAGATAAAATAGAAAAATATGATTATTTATTATAGAGGTCTATTATGAAAAATGAAGATACTGTATTTTTGTTTGCAAAGGCAATCAAAACATTAATAAAAAAACAACCTTTAGATAAGATTACTGTAACAGATATTGTATCAACAGCAGGAAAGACAAGACAAACATTCTATCGACATTTTCAAGATAAATATGATTTAGTGAATTGGTATTTTGAAAAACTTGTTTTAAAATCTTTTGAAGAAATGAATCAAGGTGGAACCTTACAAGAAGCTCTTAATTTAAAATTTGCTTTTATTGAACAAGAACATGCTTTTTTTAAAGAAGCTTTTAAATCAAATGATTATAATAATTTAATTCATTATGATTTCTGTTGTATTTATGAT
>UQVG01000030.1 GCA_900544435.1 uncultured Erysipelotrichaceae bacterium
CTTTATCTAATTTTATATCATCCTTTTCTGAAGACATATCGTTTATAATGGCATCTTTGACAAATTTATTTCGTGATATGCCTGTATGATCTTTTTTGTATTGTTCATTTAATTTTCTAAAAAGCATATACAATCTGTAATCATATTTATTTCGATATGTAAAATTGACCCTATGAACATTCCTTTTAATATATTCTTGTTGTCTGTTTGTCAATTTCATCTCCCCTTTTCCCACCAAGTTTCAACATAACTCTCGGCAAGTACATCTTGCATATAATCATAAAATTCTCTTGTACACATGATTATACTTTGCATACTTACTACATGCTCTTCTTGTGACAATCTTTTTAAAATTTCTACTTTCTCTTCATTTATCTGTTCAGGTTTATCATTTTTGATGCAATAATCAATATATGGATATAATCTAAGTTCTCTTGTGGTAATTTCTCTACCTAAGAATCCTTTTGCGATTTTTTGTACTTCAGGATTTAAACAACCCCTCTTTTTTTTAGTTTCCAAGTAAATCTGTCCTTTCTACTTCATATTCAAGACCATGTTTTTGTCCTAAATGATATGCATCAACACAAGTTTCGCATCTACTCTTTGAATGCGTAGTTTATTTGCACGATATATAGCAAGTTGTATTTCTTGGTCGCTTGCTGAAGTATCTTCAGCAAGTGCCATGATTTTTTTTATCTTTCTAATTAAATCATCCTTTTCAGCCATAATCTACCTACCTATTTTATTTTCAATATATTCATGTTATTTTCTTATCAAATCTTTTTATCATTCTATCTCGCTATGTTCAACAAGTAAGAGCATATAATCAGCATCTGTAAAACTTAAATCGTTTATATATTTCATAAACGATTTACTTTTAAAAGGATCTTTAGCATGACTTTTATTATGACCTGCCTCTGTCCACCTTAAAAACAAGTTTTTTATAGCCATTGATCTTATTGTTGCTAAAGACTGCGATAGTGGTTTCTCCATATTGTCAGTTTCACTATATAAAAGAGGAAAAAAGTGAAAGACGATATGATGATAGTTATTGGTTAGAACGAACCTTAGTGTCCAGTCAGATACAATTCCTGTTTTATTCAAAACTTCATATACATCCTCATTTTTAGTATCTTTTTTTATAAGTAAGAAGCCTAATTCACTATTTAGTAATTCGTTGATTGTGGTATCAACATTTAATTCACTTATTTGTTGCATTTTTACACCCCTTCTACTTAAAAAGCTATTTCCCTAATTTAGTTCTAATATCTTCTAAAATTTCATCAACATATACTCGATAGTCGGATTGTACATTTGATTTATCTTTATCTTCCAATAGAATAACATTCTTTAATGATGCACTTTCTACTGGTTTACCCTGAAATCGAATTTCTTGTGTAAATACTCGATTAGGGAAAATATGACGAAGTGTTTTTATCCACTCGTTTGTCAATTTGTTTCTCTGCTTCATTGTAATCAATAATTTGCAGTCATATGGTAATCGTTCTTCATTCAGCCATTCAATAAGAATTTCAAGTGTTGCTCCTAACCCTTTAATACTGCGATCAGAAATCGTAACTGGAATAATAATAGTATCGCCTTCTTTATAGCAGGCACAAATAGAGTTATATGTTAATGAACTTTCAAACGGACTGTTATCAATGATAACTACATCATAATCGTTATCAATCAATGATAATGCAGTACGAAGTCTTCCACTTGGATTTTTACCTGATAGTTTCAAATAACCATCCGTCATTGATAATTCATCAGATGCAGGAATAATATCCAAATTTGGATAGCAAGTTTGATGGATTGCCTGTTGTATCATTGTTGGTGTCTTTAATACATCATTGATGTCAATTCCATACTTGCGTTCTTTTGAGAATCCACTAGATGCTAGAGCTTTATAGGCTTTCATGATTGCCTGCTTATCTTCAGACTTATCATAGAATTCTCTTACTTTCATGGCTTGTTCAACAGTAATTTCAGAATCGTCTTTCATCATAGTAGATTGTCCATTCGCCTGTGGATCAAAAGGAATATAAAGCGTTTTATATCCTGCCTGTGAAATTCCATAAGCCATGTTCAATGCTGTTTCTGTTTTTCCTACTCCACCTTTACGGTTTTGAATGTTATATGTAATTGCCATTTTTTTATCCTCTCTTCGTTTTTAAATATGTTTTCGTAATATGATCTAATTCATTGTCTGTTTTTAAGGTCTGCAAGATTCTATTTAAGTCGTATAGATTTGCATATCCAATCGAAAGTTTTGTCGGTGTAATTGATATTTTTGCATCTGTTATTTCAACTAGATATTTTTTCAATGTACCCAAAACTTCCTTTTGTTCCAACTCTTCTTGACTAACAACTTTTTCTTTTGGTTTTGTTTCTTGTGCTTTTCCTGAAAACTCTCCAGTTAAATATGTTTGGATTTGCCTTCCCGTTAGAGGTGTTCCATTGCGATTTGTAAAACCTGTTTTCTGTGCAATCCAATCTCGCTTTTCCATCCCTTTAGGAATTCGTCTTTGTTCTTCTAAAATGGTTACTTGCATTGGATTTTCAGCATTTTTAATCGCTTTATCGAGTTCCTTATCCTTTAATTTATGATATTTATAGATTTTCTCATAGTTTTGAATGATGATACGCTTATCTTCTTCTGAAAAGTTGCGTTGATGATTGTCACTCATAATCAATTCCAATTCACTGATTTCGTCTTCAGGTGTTTGTTCAATCACATACATTGGAAACATACCATCATGCTTTCCTTCTTGGAATAGAAGATTTAAGGCATGGTATCTTGTTTCTCCACCAATTAAAGTATAGTGTTTTCCATCTTCCCCTTCTTGATAATATACACGACCATTGTTTACCCCATTCTTCTCTAATTCATCAGCTAATGATTTTACATCTTCTTCGTTGATGTGAAAGAAATTTAATTTATTTGGACGAATATCATTGATGTGTATCATTTCGATTTGTTGTTTGTTTTTTCTCATATGAGAACCAACTGTACCCTTTTGAGGTGTTGCTTCAAATTCACTTAATAGACTCATATCTACACTTCCTTTCTTTCCATTATCTTGTGATAGCAGTATAATGTAGCCTTTGCATCTTCATAACTGTCATGTGTTTTAAATTTATATCCAAAGTAATCAGCACAATTTTGTAGTTTCTGCCATTTATAACCCCCATACTTTTCACTGACTTCGCCATAGATAGGAGCAAACAGTTCCATAACATCAATCACTTGTTTGTTTTCTAAGGAATATAATCCTTCAAGAAATCCTAAATCAAAACTTCCATTGTATCCTACGATCACATCTGCATTGTCAAATATTCCTTTAATAAGGGGTGCTAATTGTTGTAATGTTGGTTTGTTTTTTACCATATCATAAGAAATATGATGTACAGCTTCTGCGTTTTTCCAAGAAGTCGTGAAAATTGGTTTTACATATGTGTTTAACAGTATATTGAAGTTGCCATCTAAAATTGTAATTTCTAATACTTCATCCAACTCGTTATTTACACCTGTTGTTTCTAAATCAAAGCAAATTGTCTTTGTTTTATTTGTTTCCCCAATTGGTGCAAGATGAGTAAAATACTCCCTTTGTTTTGCTAATTTATTAGCAACGACCCTTTGTTCGTCTGTCATGTTCTTCTTTCTCCTCTTCGTATCGTTTTTTTGATGCAAGATCCTGTAATTCGGCTTTTGTAATGTTGAATTTTTTACAATACATTCCTAATTCTAAAATCTCTTTTTGTGTCTTTAATAAATCTTGATAGGCACTTGATGTCATTTTTTAACCTCTTTTCTAATCCCAATATTGGTTATTTCTATATAATCCCTAATTCAATCAACATTGCTTGATTCACTTCACGCATTTGCTTTTCCGTTAATTTCCCATAGTATCCAGTAATTTTCTCTTTTTCTACTGGTATAATAACTTCTAACTTAACCATGTTTTTGTCATTCAAAGTAACATGGCAAGGTAATTCGGGTCTTTTAAGTCTTCTTGTGATTGGTGTAACCAAAATGGTTTTGGAATTCTTGTTCGCTTGGTTATTGGATAACACTACACAAGGTCTTATGTTTGAAATAACGGTTGTGCTATAATACGGCATATCAACCCAATATATCTCGCCCTTTTGTGGTGTTGCCTGCTCACTCTCTAATGAGTGAGCAAACTTTCCATTTTGATTAGTATCTACCATGTTTTATAATTGTTCTCCTTTTTCAATATCAATATGTTCTTCAAAATTTCTAATCATTTTATATACAGCAGTTCCTTTAGCCTCACACTGCTGACATTCCCAATTATAATATTCATAACAATCATTCCAATTCGAGTATTCAGGTTTTATTGATGCCCCACAAACAGGACATATATTTTCATCTTGTGTTACTATGTTAATGATTTCTTTAGTTTTCATATAATTTTCTCCTTGTCTTATTTACAGTTATAATCTTTATTCGTGCTTCTTCTTGTTAAAAAATCTAAGATAAACAGTATTCTGCGATACATAACATCACAAACATCATAATTGTTGTTATCACAATGATTTTTCCTAATGCGAGAATCAGAAGGTTTAAATTATATAAAACCTTTCTTCTGTTGATTGTTTTTCTTTTCGTGATCGTTCTTTCCATATTCCTACTCTTTCTAGGTGTAGTATTGCTACACCATAACATTATTTTTTTAGGTGTAGCAATACTACACCTTATACCTATATTATAGCAAAACAACCACCTATTTGCAAGCATTATTTCAATGCTTTTAGCCTTATTTTAAAGTCTTTTTTACATTTTTTGAGCATAAAAAGAGAGAATATTTATCATGAATATCCTCAAGTTTTAGCTAAGTTTTTTTAGTTTTACCTACTTTATTCATTTATTACTTCTAATACTGCATGAATATAGTATCTGTCTTTGGTAGATGCCAGTTGGCTATTGTTTGTAATTCCATCCAATGAACAAGTATAAAATGTAACCATATTTTTATCTGTCGTTGCTTGAACATTTGTTACATAGTTGCTCTTGCCTGCAATCACATCAATATATGAAGTGTAACTGACATCATCCGTAATATTGGTTTGATAGGATGCAGAAGTATCTACATCTTTATACGCTGATACAATATGGGCATCATACAACTTCTCTTCTGTCATAATCTTAATGATTGGATGCTGTTGATAATAAGAAGCACTCATATAGTTTTTCAGAAATGTAAACATACCACCCGTTCCTAAAACACTGTGTCCATATATAAATGTATTTTTACTGCCGAAGTCTGCTGATGCCTTTGCATCCATATAGATGCTTCCCTGTTCGTCATAATTCTTATAAAAGTTATGCTTTAGATAATACTCATTATTCGCAGTTTGTACGATTGGTAAATAAATATCCGTGTTAGGAATATACATAATAGCAACTAGATCTGAATTCATTTGTTTAAGTTCTGCAAAACTCAAGGTACTGCTTTCTTGTTTCTTTCCTTCCTTTTTTGATTCTTTTTCCTGCACAACTTCTTTCACATTATTCTCAATTTCTTTTTTCTCTTGTTCCTTAAAAAACAAATTTATGAATGGAATTAAAGAAACTGTTAGCAAAGTAATAAGTCCACCAAGGATTAACTTCTTTTTCATTCCTTACACCTCTACTTTCAATGAAGCATAGTATTCTTTTACCTCTTCCTTTTCCTCGTTAGAAATCTGTTCTAATTGATCTCCTGATACTTCTCCAATCTTTTGATTATCTTCATTATATAGTTCGTATGTTTCATCATCAATGAGATACATAGTCGCACGGACTCCATGTTCTTTCCATGTCACACAATTCTTATTTAAATAAACATACTTCTTTGTGTACGGTAATTTGACACAATAATATTCATCTGTTGATCGTTTTTCATCAATCATTTTAATACCAAAGTTCATACCTTTAATATATCCGTTCATCTCCAATGCTCTTGAACGCAACTTATCATAATCTGTTAATTTACTATGAAGATAAGTAATATAAGAATACTGTCTGTTTGCTTCTCTTTTCTCTTGTCCGCAGCCACGAATAAATTCTCGTACTTCCTGCAATTCGGCATCATTTAAGTTTTCTTTCACTGTAAGATGTTTCTGTACATCTTCACTTATTGTAATATTCTCTTCTCCAAACTTTTCAACCTGTTCTTTATAAAGCATATAGGCATTGTAAGTTTCAATATAAGTATGTGCAAACGGCTCGTTTTCTTCAAAAGTTCTGACGATTGATTTTTGTTTCTCATATTCTGCTTCTCGTTCAGCTAATTCAAGTTCTACAGCTTCAATTTTTTCAGCTAGATCTTCATAAGAAAATATTTTTTCAGCACTCATAAAATCTAATGATTTAGCAAGTTCCTTATATCTCAAAAATTCTTTATATCTTGAATTGTAGTATTTAGGATATTCTTTTCCTACCTGTTGTCCTTTACTAGACAACTCCATAGCTAACTTAGAATTATTTGCTTGTTCTACATAGGAATCAGAATATTTACTTCTCCCTTTATAACCATTTACTGCTTTTAATTGTTTCACATAGCTTCCCTTTTTCTTGTCTTTGAAGAACTGACGAAGTGCTTCCTCACTATACTCATCTCCTAATTTATGAAGTCTAGTAAATCTTTCTTTACCATACGGTTTTATACTTAGATATTTTCCCCTTTTAATTTGATACCCTTCCAAAGCTAATCGTTCCATCAATTCATCAAACGAGTTTGTTTCTTTTTTTAATTTCTCAATTTGTTCAATAATTCGTGGTTTCCAAATCGCTGTTGCATTTTCATATATCTTTTTAATGGTTGTTTCTTGAAGTTTCCCTGAATAATCTTTTCTTCTGTATTTACCAATCGGTTTGAAGTCTTTCATAACATGACATCCATATTCTAAACTAATTCGGTCACTTGCTTCCCTTAATCCATATAGTCCTTCTATTTTATTTGCCAATCTATCTTCTAACTTTCTTCCTGACAAACTGGTTGCGTTTAAAACGATATGATTGTGCAAGTGTCCTTTGTCAATGTGTGTACTTACAACACATTGATAGTTTGGATAAATCTCTTTACATAATTTCATTCCTATTTCGTTGGCTTGTTCAGGAGTTATATCATCTCGTATATCAAATGATTGAATAACATGATAGGCAACTCGATCATCATTTTCTTTATGATACTTTCTTTGAATATAAAGAAATTCTTGTTCCGCAAATTCAACTGTACAGTTTAAGGAATTTACCAAAATCCCATCCTCTGTCTTATCTCCATTGCGTACATACTCCAAGCAATTATATAAACCTGTTCCTCTTTCTCCTGCGTGTACCGGTATTCTTTTTGTATATGGCATTTCATTGCCCCCTTTCTATTTTGCATCATCATCAAATAGTTTTGCTTGTTGAACAAAACGGCTAGGGTCTTCAGCAATAACTCTTGAAGATACCCACAACACTTCATTTATAAGTTTTACTAAATTCATATTCGATTCTAAAATTTTATCGTTTTGTTCAGACAACAACTGAATGTCATTTCTTGTAAGACTGCTTTTCATCAATATTTTATTCTGTTCAAATAAATACTTCCTGATTTCTCCAATCATATTACTGACAAGTTCAGATATTTCTTTTTTACCATCTATATCTTCCAAATACAGTCTTTCGTATATTCCTGCATCTCGTAAATAGGACGATAAATCTGCGTATCCATATTTATCCATCTTTTCTTTTAACAGTTCTCGTTCATTATTACTAAGCAAAACATTGACTCGTTTTCTTTTATCATCCTCGTGTAATTTTTGTCGCATTGTTTTTTTCTCGCTTTCTATCCTGCATCACTCTTTTGTATAAGTAGAGGTCTTTCATATATCGCTTCCGATATAGGTTCAATTCCATCCAACGCACCCCTTCTTCAGATAGCTTTATTGGTTTCTTTCCAATGATATATTTTTCTAAATCCTTCCTGTTTTTATTGATTTCGTTATAGATCGTCTTCTTTGCTTTTTGAAAATAAATAGAGAGTTCAATGATGTCCATATCTTCACAGTGGATAGGGTCACAATGCACATTTAATTCTTCTTCTAATCTCTTAATCTGTTTCGATACAAATTGGATTTCTGCTTCAATATATGGTGTATCATATTGAAGATATACTTCCTCTATCCAATGCACACCTTCCAAATAAATCCACAGTTCTTTTTCTCCGATTGCGTTGTACTCGAATATGAACCATTCATCTTCTTTATGATATTTTCTAATTCGATCTCGTATGTAATACATCTGTCTATCTGTCAGATTAAATTTTCTTTGAACAGCGATAAAAGGTATTCTTTTGAATTCCATATTTTTCCCTCACAATCTGTTTCCCAATAGGTTGTAATTGTATATAACAAGCATGGTGTCTATACACACCCTTGCTTGTCAGGGGTAGCCCCTGAAACCCTTCTACGATTCAATTTTGTTGCACCAAAATTGTAGGTACTCGCTCTTTCAAATTTCATTTTCATTCACTCCTAACTGTAAAAAAAAGTGATGCAGGGATTATCTTCCCCACACCACTTTCGTGTGCAAAAATTTCATTTTTGTATCCATAAAATTATTATTTAAGTATCTTAACGATACCTCATTTGTATTTAAAATTTTCTTTGTTTTGTCTATGTTTTCCACCACCTTTTTGAATGTTATACGACCTTGTTGCTTTAAAAGATCGAATTAAATCTTTCTCCATTCTGTTCATATACGAAGGCATACAGCGTTCTAAATGAATGTAGATTTGTTTCCTGTTTTGATAATCATAATATACTTTTTTGTTTCCGTTTCCTTGTAAATGTTGCTTCACTCTACTCGCTAAATGTAACGATTGCCCTATATAAATTGCTTCATATTTTTCTTTATGAAAATCATTTACGACATGATTATATATAAGAATTACATAACACCCTGACTTGTTCCATGTTTCGTTTTTATATAAATCGTTCCATTTTTTCAGAAACATATCTGCACTTACAAAATATCCATTTAAAATAGATTTTCGTAATTTGTACTCCTTTATTAGTTGCTTAATAAAGATAAATAAACAGAAACAAATTGTTCCTATCAGAGCAATTACAAACACTTTTGTTGATAGTTCTTTCATCTACATAAGCTCCATCTCCACATCCATATCTTCATCTAAATCAACTTCTTCAACATAAATATTTGCTTCACTTTTTTCTTTCATAGTATTCACAATATTATCCTTCATGCGTTCAAAAGTTTGTTCATCTTTCTCCACTATGATTGCATTTCTATTTGTATTTAGACACGCAATTCCAAAGTTCCCACTACCGCCGAATTGATCTAAAAGAAGTTCGTCAGGTAATGAAATATATTCAATAATAGATTCCATAAGTGCAACTGGTTTCTCTGCTTCCATCACTTATTGCGTTCGACTTCTCGGTTGAAAATCAAATTCTTTTGGAAAGTTTTCTACTTTACTTTGAAATTCTGTAGGCAACATTCCACTTGTTCCTTTCATGTAAAAAACGCTTAAACCATTTTCTTCTAAGCGTTCTTTTACTTCATAAGAACTTAATCCTTTTACATCAATATCATTTTCTTTTGCAAGTTGAATATTCTTCTTAGCATCTAGTTTTAGTGTTCGTGGTTCTCCTTTTGAGAAGAACATAATGTCTTCCCTATTCTTTGATTTTCGCCCTGTATTCGCTTTAAAATCGCCTTTAATCCAAGGTACTTTTGCGAAGTATTTAAAACCTTCTTTTATCGCCATTTGTTTTACTTCATACAAGTATTGATAGTTTACTTCATTCTCTTCAGGTAACAATTCTACACAAAATGCTCCTTCTTTTAATACACGCATCTTCTCTTGAAAATCCTTTTTTGTATACTTAAATAATTCGTATGTCGCAAACTTTCTGTTACCACCAGTCAAAGATTTTGCTAAATCATATGGGTGGTCTGTGATGATTCCATCAATACTATTGTCTTCAATAAATGATAAATCACGACCATCTCCATTGATTAAAAGACAGGTCGCAGTCTTTTTATTTAACTGACTTTCTACTTTATAAACACCTCTAGCAACCCTTTTAAAGATGCCTAATTCAAGTCCTTCATAAATCCTAGCACGAATAGATTCATCATTTACTTGTAGTTTTTTTTGTTCTTTTACAAGAGCCGTTGCTTCAGGAATTGTAAATTGTTCATCTTCCATAAAGTAGTCAAACAAACTCATTTGTATAGTGTCTGTATTCATTCTAAAACACCTTCATAATCTAATTTTGTATCAAACTGCTGTGTGATTTCTTTATCTTCTGATTCATGGAATGTAATAGACTCCATATCTTCATCAGGGTATTCATCATATCCTGCACTGGCATTTTTATTTAAACTTAACGCTTCTAATAACGCTTCCTTATTTGCATATTCCATCTCTTGTCACCTCACATTTCCATTTCTAATTCATCCATATCTTCTTCTATTGTATCCAGTGTTTCCTGTTCAATTTCAGACAGTGAAATATACTTTTCAAAATCCTCAATATCTTTAATGTAATCTACAATTTCATCTGCATCCTTAATCGCATCAAATAAAACTTTCGGATCATTTTTTAATTCAGAAATCCAACTTTGGATATAAGCCTTATGATTATTCACATGAGTTTCGTCAGCTTCTAACCCCAATTCTGCCATCAAAAAAGAAGAACCAATTTCTGCTCTTAGTTCTTCTATTGCATATTTTTGACTTCCAAATCTATTTTCTATATCACGATTTAAGCGACTGGAATGCCCTGTTGCGTGACAAGATTCATGTAACTTTGTCGCATAGTATCCATACTCTGAATGGAAAGTTGTCATTGGGGGTAAAGTGATTGTATCGTTTGCAGGACTATAGTATGCTCTATCTCCCTTTTCTTCATAACCTACTCCCATATTCTTAATAATGTTATCTACGACTTCATTTGTTTTGTATTCAATCGTAGGTGTTTTCTCAATAGGAATTTCTTCTGTCACTAATTCATATCGTTCTTTCAATTCAGCATAACGCTGATTTTTTTCTTCATAACTCGCTTTTTTATCAGCCTTAATTTCTTTTAGTAACTGGTAATAATCGGTAGCTTTTACATACTCTGTACCATCCTTTATATAGTGTCTATGCTCCATTTGTGCCTGCACATTAAACACATTGAATGAAGAACTGGTAAGGATATATTCTTTTAATAACTCCTGCGTTTTTTCATCATCATAGATTCCTTCTTTTCTCAAATCTGAAACAAATTTATAAAACTCTTCAATCGTCATTGATTTATGAGTTTTCTTATTGTAGTAATAATAAAATTCTAATGGAATGGATTTCTCTCCCTTTTTAACAAACCATTCTCTTGATTCTGCCTGTCGTATCGTACACCAACGACTATCCTCATATTGATTTTGTTCTTGGATATACCAAAGTAAAACTTTGTTAAAAAGTCTGTATGGTGTCCTTGTAATTGCGTTATGAGGTGGCTTGCTTCCCCAATCCTTTATCCAAGGCAACTGGTCTTGTTCAAGCGATTTAATATACTCATTAACTAGCATTTCTCTAGTCTTGCTTAACTTCTTTTTTTCAGGCATATTTGCTCCTCTCTAAAATAAAAAAATGGAGAAATGCTCTCCATTACATATCAATTTTTAAAATTGTTTGATAAAGAAAATGAAAGGACTCACTATCATCAAAGTCCATATGGTAATGTCCACAATACCATTGTTTATAGTTTACAAAATGTGAAATATGTTCTAAGAATGCCGTTATATCTTCCTTGTCTGTTGCATATACTTGACTCATATCTACTCTATCATATCCATATCTTCGAGCAATGCTTTTCGGTGCATCATGTGTGATAATGACATCTACAGTATCTCCAACAGTTTTCAAATTCGCTATTGCATATTCACATTCTTCTTTTGTTGGTAGTTCATCTTCCCACCAAGAAATTCCTTCTCTACGATACATTTTATCATGCGAAAATGCTCCACCAAAAGTAAAGATTTTCTTGCCTTCTATCAGATATATTTCCCCACGCATTAAGTGGTAAACCTTATCATAAATCTTCTGAACCTTTCCACCCCATTTTTCTGTAATAGGATAATTTTTTAAACGATCAAAATTTTCATGATTTCCATCTACAAACAGAGTAGTCCAAGGTTTTTTAGATAACCATTTCAACCAATATTCTTCATTCTTGCTTGGTTTTATATCCCATATCAATCCAAAATCTCCACAGATAATCAAATAATCGCCTTCCTTGGCTTGTGAGAAATTTTGAGTATTCAATTTTGAAATATCTACTTCGCCATGAATATCTCCTGTAACATAAATCATAGTTCCACCTTCTTCTATAAATCTGTTCTTTTATTTATCTATTTGAAAGAATTCCAAAATGGAATTTAATGATACAGGGCAATATTGATTAGCATCTACACCAACATCATATCTTCGTATTCCTTGTTCTCTCATTTCTTCATTATAAGATGAAGAATTGTGCTGATGTCCATGTAAATGCAATGAACCATGTCTTGAGCGATTCCATTCTAACATAGGATAGTGCATTAACGATATGCTTACAGAAGCAACACCTCTTAAATCATAATAATCATAAATACCTTCAAATAATGAGGCATCATATTCCTTATCGTGATTCCCACGAATCAATATCTTTTTTCCTTTTAATTTGGAAATCATTGCATTGACC
>UQVG01000031.1 GCA_900544435.1 uncultured Erysipelotrichaceae bacterium
ATTTTATTTTGCAGTTTTATTTTGTTTTTAGATGTATTCAGTTTGCGGTTTAACAGTAAGTCTTCTCTTTTAATTTTCGTACGTGTAAATGTTGCCGCCATCATGAAGTTTTCTGTTTCGATTTTACGATTGTTTCTTAAGTCATCATAATTTCCTGCAAACATACTTTGACTGATTTCTACGACATCTCTTAATCGTTGATTGGTAAGCTTTCTTGCATCCATTGTTTTAAGTTCGACAACAGGTAATCTCCAATCATTGATATAAGGTTCCATCTCTGGTGGTATATTTTTCAATGTCTCTTTCAATGTTTCTGGTGATTTCCATTCTTTATCTCCCGTATAGAACACAAAGCTTCCTACTGGATAGACTTCTTGTTTACTTTCAACCTGATTGATATAAATCGTTGCATCATAGTTGAGTATGCGAAAGATCATTTTTTCATCAAAAGTACTTTGATGTTCCACTCCAATAATCACATATTCTCCATGAATACTTGCTTTTCTTACCACATCCCGATATCTTTTGATCTCTGTTGGCCTGTCTACTTTTCCTATCAAGGTCGACAGATCATTTTCTCTTGAAACAAGTTCTTCAGGTTGAATGACCTGTCTCCCGTTAAAGAAAGCATAATTACAAAGATCCGCAAAACATCCTTTATCTCTGAGTAGTTTTTTACAGGTACTGTCACTTGCATTTCTTTCTTTAATGCACATCATCTTTCCTCCTTATATAAATTTTTTATATTAAGGTTTCATACATCGCTTTTTGTTTGTATTTTTTATCATATTTATAAGGAGTTTTTCTGATGCTATTGTACCATGTTATCAAAGACAATTTGTCTCAAATTTGTGTCAAATTTGTGCGTTTTCTAACCATGCGATTTAATTTTTATCTATCATTATTTTAGCTTTCCTCTTTTTCTTCTTCAATGGACGTTTAGTCCAAAGAATACAAAAAAGCTATTGATGGATTAATCCATTTCAATAGCTCCTGTATATAATTGATAATATTTACCTTTTTCTTTAATAAGTGATTGATGATTTCCTCTTTCAATAATGTGACCTTGTTCTAAGACCATAATACAATCACTATTTTTAATTGTTGATAAACGGTGAGCAATAACCAAAGTTGTTCTACCATGCATTAATTTATCCATTCCATCTTGTACAAGCTTTTCTGTACGAGAATCAATAGAAGAAGTTGCTTCATCCAAAATAAGTGCAGGAGGATTAGCAACAGTGGCACGAGCAATCGCTAATAATTGTCTTTGACCTTGAGATAAGTTTGCTCCATCTCCTGTAAGCATTGTTTGATATCCATCAGGTAAATGCTTTACAAATAAATCTGCATTAGCAAGTTTTGCTGCTTCGATACATTCTTCATCAGTGGCATCAAGACGTCCATAACGAATATTAT
This sequence comes from uncultured Erysipelotrichaceae bacterium, assembly GCA_900544435.1. Taxonomy (GTDB): domain Bacteria; phylum Bacillota_I; class Bacilli_A; order Erysipelotrichales; family Coprobacillaceae; genus Faecalibacillus. The sequence continues at coordinate 1,420 of UQVG01000031.1, forward strand.
CCATAACTGTTCCAGTAAATAAATGCGTATCTTGTAAAACCACACCTAATGATCTTCTTAAATCATCTTTTTTAATAAGCTTAATATCAATTCCATCATAAGTAATTGAACCTTTTTGAATATCATAGAAACGATTGATTAAGTTTGTAATTGTTGTTTTACCTGCACCAGTAGCCCCAACAAAGGCAATCTTTTCACCAGGATTAGCATAAACATCTACATTGTGTAAAACCATACGATCATCAAAATAACCAAAATCAACACCTTTTAAACGAATATCACCCTTCATTTCTACAAGTTCAACATGTCCATCACTTCGTGGATGTTTCCAAGCCCAATGACCAGTTCTTTTATCTGTTTCTACCATTTTTCCATCAACAGTTTCTACACGACATAAAGTAACAACACCTTGATCATCTTCACTTTCTTGATCTAATAAATCAAAGATACGACCAGCTCCTGCTTGAGCCATAGCGACAGCATTGATTTGTTGAGATATTTGTCCAATAGGTTGATTGAAGCTTTTATTAAGTGTTAAGAAAGCTACAAGAGTTCCGATCGTTAAAGCAAAATGTCCATTTAAAGCAAGAATTGCACCAACAATTGCACAAATAATATAAGAAATATTTCCAAGTTGTACTGTTACTGGCATTAAGATATTCGCAAATTTATGAGCTTGATAAGCACTTTCTTTTAACTCATTATTTAATTTTCTAAAATCAGCAATCGCTTGATCTTCATGATTGAAAACTTTAACAACTTTTTGACCAGAAATCATTTCTTCAATATATCCATTAACTTTACCTAAATCACTTTGTTGTTTAACGAAGAATTTACCTGATAAAGAACCAAGTTTTCTTGAAACAACAAGCATTACCATAAGCATACATACACTTAACACAGTTAAAGGAATATTTAAAATAATCATGGATATAAATGTTGTCACAATAGTCATACAACTTGAAATAAGTTGAGGAATTGATTGTGAAATTAATTGTCTTAAAGTATCAATATCATTTGTATAGACTGACATTGTATCTCCATGAGAAGTTCTATCAAAATAACGAATTGGTAAAGATTCCATATGTTCAAACATATCAATTCTTAAATCTCTTAAAAATCCTTGTGTTACATAAACCATAATACGGTTAAAGGTAAAGGCACAAACAACACCACAAGCATAAAGTGAACCAACACGAATTAAAGCATGAAATAATCCACTAAAATCAGGTGAAGAACTTTTTAAAAGGGGAACAATATAATCATCGATTAATGTTTGCATAAACATTGTTCCTTGAACATTAAATAAAGCATTTCCTACAATACATAGAAAAACAACAATTAAATGTATTTTATATTTACTCCATAACATTTTAAGTAAACGTTTCATTGTTCCTTCTTTCATTATTCTTCCTCCTTCCCTTTCATTTGTGTTTCATAAATTGTACGATAAATTTCATTTGTTTCTAATAATTTTTCATGACTGTCGAAACCATCCACGACACCATCATTTAAAACAATAATACGATTTGCATTTTGTACAGATGAAATACGTTGTGAAATAATAATTTTTGTTGTATCTGGAATACGTTTATTAAATGATTCTTGAATACTCGCATCTGTAGCTGTATCAACAGCACTTGTTGAATCATCTAAAATTAAAATTTTAGGATTTTTAAGTAATGCTCTAGCAATACATAAACGTTGTTTTTGTCCACCTGAAACGTTTGAACCACCTTGTTCAATATACGTATTATAACCATCTTCAAAGCGATCAATAAACTCATCAGCACAAGCTAAACGACAAGCTTCTTTACATTCTTCTTCACTTGCGTTTTCATTACCCCAACGTAAGTTTTGTAAGATTGTTCCACTGAATAAGACATTCTTTTGTAAGACGACAGAAACTTCATCTCTTAAAACTTCAAGATCATAGTTACGAACATCTTGTCCACCAACAACAACGCTACCTTCATCAACATCATATAAACGAGAGATAAGATTTACTAAACTACTTTTAGCACTTCCAGTACCACCAATAATTCCAATTGTTTCTCCACTATGAATATGAAGATCAACATCTTTTAAGACTGCTTCTCCACTACCATGTTTATAAGAGAAAACAACATGATTGAAATCAATTGAACCATCTTTTACTTCAGTTAAAGCTTCTTGAGGAGATACTAAATCAGATTGTTCATTAATAACTTCAGCAATACGTCTTCCTGAAGCAAGTGACATGGTAATCATCACAAAGGCCATAGAAAGCATCATAAGTGACATCATAATATTCATAACGTAACTAAATAAACTTGTAAGTTCACCTGTTGTAAGAGTTCCACCTACGATTGCTTTAGCTCCTAACCAAGAAAGCATTAAGATTGAACCATAAACTGCAATCAACATAGCTGGGTTATTATAAGATAAAACAGATTCAGCTTTGACAAATAATTTATAAATGTTTTGTGCTGCTTTTTTAAATTTTTCATTTTCATATTTTTCTCTTACAAATGATTTAACAACACGAATACCTACAACATTTTCTTGAACACTTTCATTTAATGTATCATATTTAGGGAATACATCATTAAAATATTTTGTTGCATGATACATAATCGTTGCAAGCACAGCCACTAAAAAAACAATGGCAACAACGAAAATCATACTTAATTTAAAATTGATCATCATAGCCATAGAAAGTGCACAAATAAGTGACATTGGTGCACGAATACACATACGAATAATCATTTGATAAGCCATTTGCACATTTGTCACATCTGTTGTTAAACGTGTTACAAGCCCTGCAGTACTATATTTATCAATGTTTGAAAAAGAGAATGTTTGAATGTTTGTATACATCGCATCTCTTAAATTTGCTGCAAAACCAGTTGAAGCTTTAGCTGCATGATTACCTGCTAAAAAACCAAGTGATAATGTTCCTAGGGCAATGACAAACATGAATGCTCCATATTTTGTAACATTAGACATATTTCCAGCTTCAATTCCTTTATCAATAAGACTTGCCATTAATAATGGAATAATAATTTCTAAAACAACTTCTAATGCTGCAAATAACATTGTAAGTAGTGAGTCTTTTTTATACTCTTTAATTTGTTTCATTAAAGTTTTTACCATATTTGACTTCCTTTCCTATTCATTTACCGAACTTCATGAATATTTATAAATCTTCTTTGATGTTATTAATTAATTTATCAGATATTTTAATAAACGAATTTATTTCTTCTTCAGATAAATCTTTAATAAGTTTTTGATGCATTTCTTTCATCTTATCTTCAATTTGTCGATTATGATTTCTTGAAGATTCAGTTAAAACGATTTTCTTTAACCTTGCATCATATTCTACTTCTTCTCGTTCAATCATTCCCTTTTTACACATCAGTTTCAACATTTCTGATGTAGTAGAACGATTGATTGAAAATTCTTTTTCTATATCTTTTGGAAATGTATCAAGTCCATTATCTTCACGCTCTTGAACAAAACCAATAATCCAACAATGCATTAAAGTTGCACGGTCAGGTCGTTGTCCTGTTTCTTTATCCATTGCTTTTCTTAAAAGATTGTTTATAGTCTTAATACGATGTCCAATGGGATCTCTATACATATCATTCCTCCTATATTGTTCGGTTACGAATTGTATGGTAACATACAATTTAAGATTTGTAAACTCTTTTCATAGAAGTTCTTTATAAGTCGTTGTATAATAGAAAAGAAAGTGAGGCAAACAAATGGAAATTAAAGAAAGATTTTTAAATTATGTAAGTTTTGATACTCAATCTGATAGTTATTCACAAACTGTACCTTCTACTTCTAAACAATTAAAATTAGGAAATTATTTAGTTGAAGAATTAAAATCATTAGGAATTAAAAACGCTAAAATAGATGAATTTGGTGTTGTTTATGGAACAATTCCTAGTAATAATAATCATCAAGGAGATGTTATTGGTTTTATTGCTCATATGGATACTTCTCCAGATGCAAGTGGTAAAGATATTCATCCTCAAATCATTAAAGATTATCAAGGACAAAAAATCACTTTAAATGAAGATAAAGAACTTTATCTAGATCCTGAACAATATCCTCAACTCTTACAACTTATTCATCATGATTTAATTACAACTGATGGAACAACTTTATTAGGAGCTGACGATAAAGCAGGTATTGCAATCATTATGCAAATGGTTGAATATATTTATAATCATCCAGAATTTAAACATAATGATATTCAAATTGCTTTTACGCCTGATGAAGAAATTGGACATGGTAGTGATCATTTTAATGTTGAATATTTCAACGCTCAATATGCTTATACTATTGATGGGGGAGATATTCACATTGTAGAATATGAAAACTTCAATGCTTTTAGTGCAGAAGTCAAAGTTCACGGAAGAAGTATTCATCCAGGAAGTGCAAAAAATAAAATGATCAATTCGTCGCGTGTTGCTTACGAATTTGATTCACTTTTACCTGTGCATATGAGACCAGAATCAACTGAGGGTTATGAAGGGTTTAATCACCTTCACTCAATTCAAGGAACATGTGAAGAAACAACTGCTGAGTATATTATTCGTAACCATGATTTACAACAAGCAAAGAAACAATGTCAAGATTTTAAAGACATTGCAGAGTTCTTAAATAAAAAATATGGTTATCAAATTATTGATGTCACAATCACAGAAAGCTATTTAAATATGAAAGAAGCTTTAAAAGATCATATGTTTATTGTAGAACAAGCTTTAACAGCTATTAAAGAAAATGGTTTAGATGCTTATTGTTCACCAATTCGTGGTGGAACTGATGGAGCTCGTTTAACTTTTAAAGGACTTCCTTGCCCTAATCTTGGAACTGGTGGTTTTAATTATCATGGACCTTATGAATATTGTTCACTTACAATGATGGAAAAACAAGTTCAAATTTTACTTCATATTTTAAAAAACACCGCTTCAAAATAAGCGGTGTTTCTTTATGAAAAACAGTTAGAGAAAACTCTAAACTATTTTTTTGACCATTTTTCAAATTCTTCATCAGTAGCTAAAACATAATGAGTTCCATCTACTAAATGTTCAGTACCTTTTGTATAATCTACTCCACTTTCCTTATAATCATAAGTAAATGATTTACGTACTTTTTCTACACGTGGATTAGGATGTGGAATGGCACTTAATAATGATTTTGTATATGGGTGAATTGGATTATCAAAGATTTCTTCAGTAGTTCCTGTTTCTACTAAGTGTCCTAAGTGTAATACCCCAATTTTATCACTGATATATTTAACCATTGATAAGTCATGTGCAATAAATAGATAAGCAATTCCTGTTTCTTTTTGAATCTTTTTCATTAAGTTAACAACTTGTGCTTGAATAGATACATCTAATGCTGAGATTGCTTCATCAGCAATAATTAAATCAGGATTCATAATTAATGCTCTTGCAATACCAATACGTTGTCTTTGTCCACCTGAGAATTGATGTGGATAACGAGAAGCATGTTCTCTTGATAAACCAACAAGCTCAAGAATTTCATAAACTTTTTCATTTCTTTCTTCAATAGAAGAATAAGATTTATGAATATCTAAACCTTGTCCAATGATATCAATGACTTTTTTTCTTGGATTTAAACATGCCATTGGATCTTGGAAAATCATTTGCATTTTTGTATGTAATTCTTTAGCAGTTGCTTTATCTAATTTTCCACCAATTTCTTTTCCATTGAAAACAATTGAACCAGCAGTTGGTTTATATAAACGAATAATACTTCTACCAGTAGTTGATTTACCTGAACCAGATTCACCTACTAAACCATAAGTTTCACCTGGCATGATTTCAAATGAAATTCCATCAACTGCTTTTACAGTAAAGTTACGATTAATTTTAAAATGTTGTTTTAAATCTTTAACGACAAGGATAGGTTCTTTCTTTTCCATTATTCAATACCCTCCTTTTTCATTTTTTCTAATCTATTTTTTAATTCAATTGGCATTTCAACTTTTGGAGCTTTTTCATGCATTAACCATGATGCAACTTTATGAGTCGAACTACCAGGTACTTTAAACATTGGAGGTTCAAGTCTTAAATCAATATTTAAAGCATATTTATTACGTGGAGCAAAAGCATCACCTTTTACTTCATGTGCTAAGTTTGGTGGTGTACCTGGAATTGTGTATAATTCATCATCATCTGTATCTAAATCAGGCATAGATGATAATAATCCCCAAGTATATGGATGACGTGGATCATAGAAAATTTCATCAATTGTTCCAGTTTCTACGATTTTACCAGCATACATAACGTTTACATAATCAGCTACTTTGGCAACAACACCTAAATCATGTGTAATGTAAATAACTGATAAATCTTTTTTCTTTTGAATATCTTGAATTAATTCAAGAATTTTAGCTTGAATAGTAACATCCAATGCAGTAGTAGGTTCATCACAAATTAAAACATATGGATCACATGATAAAGCAATTGCGATAACAATTCTTTGTCTCATCCCACCAGATAATTGGTGAGGATAGTTTTTCATACGTTTTTCAGCATTAGTAATACCTACTAATTGTAATAATTCAACAGCTTTTTTATAAGCTTCTTCTTTTGGTGTGTTATAGTGATGAATCATTGGTTCCATGATTTGATTTCCAATTGTCATTGTAGGGTTTAATGATGTCATTGGATCTTGGAAAACCATGGCAATTTTACGACCACGAATTTCACTTTGCATTTCTTTTTCACTTAATTGACAAATATCTTTAGTGATTCTTTCACCAGTATTTTCATCAGTCCAAGTGTAATTAATAGAACCACCATCAATTGAACCATTACCAGCCATGATACCCATAATTGCTTTTGTAGTAACTGACTTACCTGATCCTGATTCACCAACGATAGCGATTGTTTCACCTTTATATAAATCTAAGTTAACACCACGAATTGCATTAACTGTTCCACTATCAGTTCTAAAAGAGATATTTAAATCTCTGACTTCTAATATTTTTTCTCTTTCTGCCATAATTACATCTCCTTCATAGTTGGATCAAGTGCATCACGAAGTCCATCACCAAATAAGTTGAAACTTAACATTAAGATAGAGAAAATAATAACTGGAATTACCATCATGTAAGGGTAAATAGTAATTGAGTTAAATCCATCATTAATTAATGTACCTAATGAAGCCATTGGAATTGGTAAACCTAAACCAACGAATGATAAATATGCTTCATAGAAGATAGCATTTGGAATAGACATCATAATCATAATAATCATTTGACTATAAATATTTGGTAAAATTTCTTTAAAGATAATGAACATGTTACTAGCTCCTAAAGTACGTGAAGCTAAAACGAATTCTTCTTCTTTTACTCTTAAAACTTGAGCTCTTGTAATTCTTGACATACCAATCCATTCAGTAAATGATAAAGCCATGATAATTGTAAATAATGATGCTTTCATGACCATTAATAACAATGTTAATATTACTAAAGTTGGGATAGAGTTTATGATTTCTTGAATTCTTTGCATTACTGAATCAACTTTACCTCCAAAATAACCAGAGATAAGTCCGTATGTCATACCTACAATCACATCAATAAAGATTGCAACGACAGCAATAAATAATGAATATCTTGTACCTGTCCAAACACGTACAAATAAATCACGTCCATAAGTATCAGTACCAAAGAAATGTTCAGCACATGGTGAGATACTTGAAATTTTTGTATTAATTGCATCAAATTTATATGATGAAAACATTGGTGCAAAAATAGCGAATACTGCAATAACTAAAATACAGATTAAACCAATAACTGCACCTTTATTCTTTTTAAAACGATTTAAAGAATCTTTCCAAGCAGGAAGTGATGGAGCAACAACGTCTTTAGTAATGTCTTGTTTGTCTCCAACGAATTCAAAATCGTCTGGTAAAAATTCAATCTTTTCTAAATCCATTATTAATCATCCTTTCCTAATCTAATTCTTGGATCGATAATTCCATAAGAAATATCAATAATTAACATCATAAAGATATACATTGCAGCATATAAGAATGAACAAGCTAAAATGATGTTGTAATCATTTGATAAAATACTATTAATTAATAATTTACCTAATCCAGGAACAGAACAAATCTTTTCAACGACCATTGTACCTGTCATTAAGTTAACTAAGATAGGTCCTAAAATTGTAATAACTGGAATTAATGCATTTCTTAATGCATGTTTGAAAATTAAAGTTTTACGATCTAATCCTTTTGCTTTTGCAAGAGTCATATATTCACTTGTTAAAACTGAAACCATTTCAGTACGTGTAAAACGTGCAACGTTAGCAATAACACCAACAGATAAAGCTAAAATTGGCATAATTGATGATTTAATTGCATTCGATGAACTATATGAAGTTGGTAACAATCTTAATTTTGAAGCAAATAATAATAAAATTAACATGGCAAATACGAATGATGGGATGGAAACCCCAATTACAGAAATAACTGTAGCGATTGTATCCCAAATTGTATTTTTATGTAATGCAGCAAATACCCCTAAGAACATACCAATAACTGTTCCAATAATTACTGCACATAAACCGTAAATCATAGATAATTTTGCAGCACTTCCGACAAGTGAAGATACTTGCATATCTTTGTATAAGTTAAATGAAACACCGAAATCCCCTGTTAACATATTTTGAATATAACGTACGAATTGAACTGGTATTGGTTTATCCAATCCGTATTGAGCTTCAATAGCCGCTCTGGCTGAAGCACTTAATTTTTCATTGTTAATTGGAGAACCAGGTAAAAATTTAACCATTAAAAATAATACCATTAAAATAACGAATAAAGTAATTAACGAAATAACTAAACGTTTTCCGATATATTTTAAGGTTGAATTACTCATCTTTTTTCCTCCTATATATTTATTAAAAAAGAAACACAATACAGAATACTATATTGTGTTGTCTTCTTTATGTTCTTTTTTTTATTGAACTATTTTGAAACATATTCGAATGTATATGGAACACCAACTGGTTTAATACCTAAGTTTTTAACTTTTGTATTTTGTAAAGTAGCAGTTCCTTTTTCGAATACTGGAATATATCCTAAATCATCCATTAAGATTTTTTCTGCATCAATCATTAATTGCCAACGAGCATTAGCATCAGTTTCAGTATTAACTTTGTCCATAACTGAATCAAATTCAGCATTTGACCAATGACCATAGTTGTTTCCGTTATCTGATAAAGCTAATGTTAAGTAAGTTGTAGGATCTCCATAGTCAGGTCCCCAACGAGTTACAGATAAATCGAAATCACCATTTTTTTGTTTATTCCAGATACGATCTTGTTTAGTTGTAGCAACCATTTCAATTTTTAATCCTTTTAATTTAGAGAAAGAATTTTCTAGATAAGTTGCGAATACATCCATTGGAGATTCATCTGTACCATAAGTTAATCTTAAAGTAATTTCAGATTTTCCTAATTCTTTTAATCCTTCATCTAATGCAGCTTGTGCAGCTTTAACATCATATGAAGTATAGCTTGGAGCTTCATCACGGAAATCTTTTCCTTCTGGAGAAATTGATAATCCTGAAGGTACGAAACCTTTAGCAGCTGTAGAACCGTCTTTTAATACGTTTTCACTTAAATCTTTTCTGTTAATAGCTAATGATAAAGCTTTTCTTACATTTAAGTTAGCTAAATCACTATTTTCTAAGTTTGGTTGAATGTAGAATAAGAATCCTTCAGAAATATTTTTGAATGATTCATCTTTTTTGTATTTATCAACTAAGTCAGAGTTGATGATTGCGAAATCAGTTTCACCTGCTTCAAATGATTGAGCAGCAACTTTTGGTTCTTGAACTAATTTCATAACTAATTTGTCAATTTTAACATCTTTAGCAGCATAGAATTTGTCATTTTTTTCAAATTCAGCAACTGAACCTGGTTCCCAGTTTGTCATAACAAAAGCACCATTTGCTAATACTGCATCAGCACTCTTACCATATTTGCTTCCTTGTTTTTCAGCAAATTTTTCATTAATTGGATAGAAACATGGGAATGACATTAATTCATCAAAGAATGAAACACGAGTAGTTGTAGTAACTTCTAATGTTTTGTCATCTTTAGCAACTACACCTAAAGTATTTAAGTCATCTTTAGTTAATTCTTCACCAGCATCAATTTTGTCTGATAAAGCTTGAGCTCCTGCGATGTTAGCAATACCATCACAGAACATGTAATAGTAGTTTCCTTTGTTTTTGAAGATTCTTTGCCATGCATAAACGAAATCGTTAGCAGTAACAGCATCTCCGTTAGACCATTTAGCATCTCTTAATTTATAAGTATGTGTTAAACCGTCTTTTGAAACTTCTGAAGATTTAGCAATACCATATGTAGTAGTACCATCTTTAGCAGGTTTCATTAACCCATCTACGATTGCATGTAATGCAGTAAATGAGCATCCGTCTTCGGCATCAGATGAGTCTAAATTTTTGATATCTAATTCACTTGAATAAGTGTAAGTAGATGAATCATCACCAGATCCCCCACACCCAGCAAGAGTTAGAGCCATCATAGCACAAAGTACCATAGATAATAATTTTTTCATTTTTTCTCTTCCCTTCTATAAATCGCCTTTGTATACACTAATACGTATACAATAAAAATTTATGCTTTAATATTAGTACAATGCGTTATAGAAGTCAATAAAAAAGACGAACTTTGTATACAAAATTGTATTATTGTTTATACAAAAAATATATTTTTCAATCTACATTCAAGAATAAATTAGGATAATTGTTTTTTATACATTTTATTTTGGCGATATATTAATGAGAAGACAATATATAATTTTTATTCTTTTTAATAAGAAACACAATATCGAAATATTGTGTTTCTGTTGATTTTATCGACTATTTTGATACATATTGGAATGTATATGGAACACCTACAGGTCTAATAACTAAACCTTTAGCATCTTTATTTTGTAAAGTAGCAGTTCCTTTTTCAAATACTGGGATGTAGCATAAATCATCCATCATGATTTTTTCTGCATCGATCATTTCTTGCCAACGAGTATTAGCATCAGATTCATTAGCAACTTTATCCATTAATGCATCTAATTCACTGTTTGTATATTTACCATAGTTGTTACCATTAGTAGAAATACCCATTGTTAAGTAAGTTGTAGGATCACCATAGTCAGGTCCCCAACGAGTTGTAGCTAAATCATAATCACCATTTTTTTGTTTGTTGTAGATACGATCTTGTTTAGTAGTAGCTACCAT
>UQVG01000032.1 GCA_900544435.1 uncultured Erysipelotrichaceae bacterium
TGCATATTATATATATAAAATATAAATAAGATTTTATATTCAGGAGAAAAAATATGACAGATTTAGAACTAGAAGCTTTTTTAAGTGTAATCCAAAATGGTTCATTATCTAAAGCCGCTATTGAACTTTATATAACTCAACCAGCTTTAAGTAGAAGAATTAAAAATTTAGAAAATGAATTAGGGTATGAATTATTTAAAAGGGGAAAAGGAAAGAAAGAAGTAGAACTAACAAGCCAAGGAGAGCTCTTCTTACCTCTTGCTAGAAAATACTTATCTTTATTAAAAGAAGCAAAGCAAATTAAAAATAATGATCAAAAAGAAACCTTTTTACTTGCCTCTATTGGAAGTGTAAGTACTTATTTATTACCTTCAATTCTACAAACATTTTTAAAACAAAATGATTATATTAAACTTTGTTTTCATATTTATCATTCATTTGAAGTCTATAAATACGTCGAAGAAAAACAAATAGATCTCGCTATTGTCTCTCATCAAATGTATTATAAAAATATTCAAACCATTCCTCTTTTTAGTGAAGAAATGGTTCTTGTATCAAACAAACAATATACTAATCCTGTTCATCCCAGTGAATTAGATGTCAGTCATGAAATTCGTATTCCTTGGTCACCTGAATATGATATTTGGCATGATTATTGGTTTCAATCATCTACTGATTATGCCGTCAATTTAGATGAAATGTCGTTACTTGAATACTTTTTATCATTAGAAAACACCTGGGCTATTGTTCCTATTTCGATCGCTAAAAAGCTTCATTCTATTCATATTAATCATCTTATTGATGGCCCTGAAAAGAGAGTCATTTATTATATTAAAAGGCTCAATTCACAAAATAAAATCATTGATTTATTTGTAGAACATCTTCAAAATCAATTAAAAGAATTTGATTATATAGAAGTACTTTAAAAGCAAAACCTTAAAGTTTTGCTTCTATTTTACCTTTTTTAATTCTTAAAGATACATCACACATCTTTGCTAGAGTAGGTGAGTGTGTTACCAAAATAACACATTTATGATGAATATGGGCTAAATCTAAGAAAGTATTCATAATTTCTAATGAATTCTTTTCATCAAGATTACCTGTTGGTTCATCACAAAGAATTAAATCAACTTCTCTTGCTATGGCACGAGCAATCGCAACTCTTTGTTGTTGTCCTCCTGATAGTTGTCGAATATCTCTTTTACATTCTTCTTTTGAAAGTCCAAGTTGTTCAAGAATGGATAAACAATATTCTTTTTTATCTTTTCTTTTGATCCCGGCAATTTCTAAAGCGGACATAACGTTTTCTAACGCATTCATATAATAAATAAGATTATAAGATTGAAAGACGATAGAGATATCTTCTCGACGATATTTATTTAAACCTATTTCTTGAATATCTTTTCCTTTAAATAAAACTTTTCCTGCACTTGGCTTATCTAAGCCAGAAGCAAGGGAAAGAGTCGTTGTTTTCCCACTTCCACTTTCTCCAACAACAGCATAGATTTTACCTTTTTCAAACGAATACGAAGCATCCTCCAAAATTTGATTTCTTCCTTTACCATCTTGATAACTATAACTTATATTTTCTAATTCTAATAACTTTTCCATCTTAACCTTCCTTTCTAGATAAGATTTGTCTAGGTGTAAGTCTTAATACATAAGCAGCAGGAACAACGATTGAAACAATACAAATTGCTGCTGTGACACCAGCTAATTGAATAACATTTTCACCTGTAATTGAAACATTTAATTCTTGATTTGATGGTCCTTCCATCATATTTCCTAGGAAATTTTCTTTTGTTTGCGTATTATCTTTTTGTTGATTATTATCATCTGATTGATTTTTATTATTACTTTGTTGATCATCTTGTTTATTATCTTTTTGATCCATTTGCATCACATTTGAAGAAGTACTATCTTCTAACATATTACCCATATAATGAGATGTTAATTGTCCTGTACCTAATGAAATCACAAAGGCAACAGCTGCAATTAATCCAATTTCTAATAATTGTTGTAAAATAATTTTTACTTTACTTTGTCCAAGTGATAAAAGTACACCAATTTCATAATATCTATTTCTAATTGTTAAAGCTAAGATCAAACAAAGAATTGCACTACCTGCAATAACAACGATCCATACAAACATCTTCGCAAAAGATTGCATACTTTCAAGAGAAGATGCATTTTGTTGATAAAGACGATCATTAGCATCTAATGAGAATGTATCAAAATCAATATTACTTTTCTTTTTCGCAAGTTTGACAAAAACTTCTGCATTTTCAGGATCATCTAAATAATAAGTTGCTGATGTAATGTTTTCACTACTTCCAGTAAGGGTTTGTCCAACTGATAAATCAGTATAAATCGTGTTTACTGGATTATTGAAATGGGCACCACCAATTTCATTTGTTGATTGAATTTCATAAATACCTACAATTGTAAGTTCTTGTGTAATTGTTTCATCATTAACAGTTGTTGTAATTGTAAAGGTATCACCAACACTTAAATCATTATCGCTTGCAAGATTTGTTTCAATAACACAATTGTTTGTATTGGCATCATCACTTGTAAGTAAACGTCCATCTGTTAATGTATAATTACTATTTGTAAATGATTCTAAATATTCCATTGTGGTATTAGCACTAATGGTAAAATCACCTTGATTTGATTCTTGTCCTTTTTGATCATCTGGTCTATTTTGGTCTTGTTGATTATTACTATTATCTGATTCACTTTCTACAGCTGAAATAGAATTACTATTGGCTGATGTAGAGATTTGGTAATTATAGTTTTCTACATATTTTAAATCTTTTAAACTATCTGCCATCGTTGTCGTAAGTGATGTATCATTACTTACAGCTTCACCGGGCTCTCTGTTTTTCATCATATTTCTAAAATCAACAGAAAGAGTGACATCGTTTCCTAAACTACTACGAATTTGATCCATTGATTTTTGTGTTGCTGATTGAATGGATAAACCAGCAATGACAAGATTTGTAATAACAACAATTATTACAAATAATAAAATCGTTTTTCCTATGTTTTTCTTTAAACTTAAAAGTGCGTTTTTTATCATACTTTCTACCTCCATCTTCAATATAGAGAAAAAGTATATCCATAAAATGGAATAATTATGTAAAAAAAAGGGTTGCACATTATATATTTTATTGCTTTTCTTATTATTTAAAGTTACCCTTATAAAGGAAGAGAAGGGATAAAATATGAAATTAGAGAATTTGGCTATAGGAAAAAGTGCTATGATTGTCTCTGTAGGAGGAACAGGAGCATTAAGACAACACTTTTTAGATATGGGACTCATTCAAGGTACAGAAGTAACAATGGTAAAATATGCGCCAATGGGTGATCCTATTGAAATTAAAATACATGATTATGAGCTTACTTTAAGGAAAGAAGATGCTCAAAAAATAGAAGTTAAAGAAGTTACTAAAAAAGAAGAATTAAAAAATGAAAAGGATGTTTTTCAGCATAAAAAACATCCTGGTTATGGTGAATCAAAAGATAATAAAATCAATAACCATCAAATCTATCATGAAAGTGATCTACTTACTTTTGCCTTAGTTGGTAATCAAAACTGTGGAAAAACAACTTTATTTAATCAATTAACTGGTTCCAATCAACATGTTGGTAACTTTCCAGGGGTCACTGTTGATCGTAAAGATGGTGTAATTAAAGGCTATAAAAATACACTTATTACGGATTTACCAGGTATTTATTCAATGTCACCTTATAGTAGTGAAGAAATCGTGACAAGAAACTTCTTATTAAAAGAAAAACCAAAAGCAATTATTAATATTGTTGATGCAACAAATATTGAAAGAAATCTTTATTTAACAATGCAACTATTAGAATTAAATATGCCTATGGTTGTTGCTTTAAATATGATGGATGAAATGTCAGGAAATGGGGGAACCGTTCTTATCAATGAACTAGAAGAATACTTAGGTGTTCCTGTTATTCCTATTTCAGCAGCTAAAGGAGAAGGTATTGATGAACTTGTAAGTCATGTTTTACATGTCGCTTATTATCAAGAAAAACCTCAGTTCTATCAACATCTTGATAATCAAGCACTTGACCGTTGTATTAATGCCATTGAACATCTTATTGAAGACCACGCTAAAAAAGCAAGAATCCCTCTTCGCTTTGTCGCAAGTAAACTTGCAGAAGATGATAGTCTATTATTAGAACAACTTGATTTAAGTCAAAATGAAAAAGAAATCTTAGAACACATTCGTAAACAACTTGAAGAAGAAAGTGGTCTTGATTGTTCAGCTGCTATTGCTAGTGATCGTTTTCATTCAATTATTGATATTTGTAGACAAACTGTTAAAAAACCACATGAAAGTAAAGAACGATTAAGAAGTCAAAGAATTGATCAATTCTTAACTGGAAAATATACAGGTATTCCTGCCTTTATTGGAATTATGGGAATTGTCTTCTTTTTAACTTTTAATGTTATTGGTTCTTTTTTACAAGGAATTTTAGAAAATGGGGTATCTATTGTAACGAACTATGTTGATACACTTTTAACTCAAGCACAAATCAATGCTGCTTTACATTCTTTGATTATTAATGGGATTTTTAATGGGGTAGGAACTGTTTTAAGCTTTTTACCAATTATCGTGACTTTATTTTTCTTCTTATCTATTTTAGAAGACAGTGGTTATATGGCACGTGTTGCTTTTATTATGGATAAACTTTTAAGAAAAATCGGACTTTCAGGAAGAAGCATTGTCCCAATGTTGATTGGTTTTGGATGTACTGTTCCAGGTGTTATGGCAAGTCGTACACTTTCTTCAAGAAGAGATCGACAAATGACAATTATTCTAACACCTTTTATGTCATGTTCAGCAAAACTTCCTATCTATGCTTTCTTTACCTCTGTCTTTTTCCCAGGTAAAGGCGCATTAGTCATGATTTTATTATATGTTTTTGGTATTCTAACGGGTATTATTTTTGCTTTAATTTTAAAAGGATCACTCTTTAAAGGTGAACCTGTTCCTTTTGTTATGGAACTTCCAAACTATCGTATGCCTGGTGCTAAAAACGTCTGTCAATTATTATGGGAAAAAGCTAAAGATTTCTTACAACGTGCTTTTACTGTAATCTTTGTAGCCACAATCATTATTTGGTTCTTACAAACCTTTGATTTAAGATTTAATATCGTTACTGAATCGAAAGATAGTATTCTTGCTATTCTTGCTGGATATATCGCTCCAATCTTTAATCCATTAGGATTTGGTGACTGGCGTATTTCAACAGCCCTTATTTCAGGATTTATGGCTAAAGAAAGTGTTGTTTCAACATTATCTATTCTTTATGGTTCAACCCAATCATTGTTGATGTCACTTACAACACCAGCTGCACTATCTTTACTTATTTTCTGTTTACTTTATACACCTTGTATTGCAGCGATAGCTGCAATCAAAAGGGAACTTAATGGTAAATGGGCATTGATTGTTGTCTTTGGACAATGCCTTATTGCTTGGCTTGCCTCTTTTGTTGTTTATCATTTGATTTTATTGGTATTTTAAAACACGAGGATTTTTAAACCTCGTGTTCTTTTTATACATTTACTTTATCTAAATAGATAGTTTCTAATATTTCTATGGCTGTATCTTTATCTATTAAATCTTTACTTACGTCTTCTTCTTTTAAAAATTCTATAAATTGTTTCATGTCACCTTTTAAAATACCATTTAATTCTACTTTCTTATCCTTATAAAGAAGTGTAAGTAACTTTAAAACATCATTTCTATGTTTCCTTATATGCCTTGATTGACCTCTTTCACCTTGAAGAACTCTCTCTTTTATTTCTATATAGGCTTTTACTTTAAACGGGATAAGATGTGCTTCATCTAAAACAGGTAATCCATCAATGATTTTAATACCACTTTTTAAAAATTGATAATAATCTTCGTTTAATAAAATTGCTGATAAACTTGATATATCATCGTCTATATGAATAGGTGTTAAGTGTGAGAGGTCTTCTATTGGAAATTCAATAGGTTTTCTTGAAAATAATTCTATCATCTTTGGATATAATTCACTTTTAGGATTTGTAAACCGATAGAGTTTTTTATCTTGATTACATTCATAGATTGATTTATAGTGCGCTTCTTGAATAAAACTCCAAAATCTTCTAGTAAAATAAACATCTATATTTTCCATAAGTACAACCATGTCAATATCCTTCGTTGCCCTAAAAGACTCACCATAGTTTTCAAATAAAATAGTACATGCTGTTCCACCAATAATCACATAATAATCTTCAAAACCTTTAAAATGGCATTTAAACTTCTCTAATCCTATCATTTAAATACTCCTCCATTAATTCTTCTAGTTCAATATGAATTCTTTCATCATCAAAATTCATAAAACTAGAATATAAAGAAATAATATCAACATTATTATTTTCATCTGCAAATAATCGAGGATCATAGTTCCAAATTTCAACCTTACAACCATTTCCACTTTGTTCAGATATTTCATAAGAAATATATTTATCAATATTTCTTTTATCAATTGCATAAACCTTGTATTCAACAGCATTCATCATTGTAAGATGTTGTAATGCACTATCCCCTGCATAAACTTCATCTATCTTTTCTTGATTAATCCAAATAGTTTTTTTTACAGGAGATTTTAAATGTTCTTTTCCAATAGACCAATATTTTTCTTTTTCTAAACGTTTATACTCCTTTCTCGTATTTTTCCCACTTGTATAAACAACTCCTAGTTGAATCAATTCTCTCATAGCTCTATTAATTGTCATTCTTGATAGTTTCGTTTTTTGAATAATCTCATTGATTTCTATATTTTCTGATTGATTTAACATGATTTCTATATAAACAAGTTGTGTTGAAGGTGAAAAAGTGCTGATATTTATTTCTTTTTTATATTTTTCATTAATATTCAAATAGATAAATGGAAGATATATTTGAATATAGGGAATAATATACGCTATTTTGTAATCTAACAATCTTTTTCTCTGTTCTGTATTAATACTTTGGAAACAAAAAACAATATGTTCGTACCCTAAAGCATTAAATTGTTCAATATGTTTCAATAATTGTTTTATAAGAATCTTATTATCTTTCGAAACAAGTAATAAACAATCTTTATCACATATCATTGTTTGGTACATTGAATATTTTTGTTTTAAATAAATAGGAATGTTTTTATTTTTTATTTCTATTATTTCTGTTTCTTTATCAAAATTTTCTTTTAAATAATCTTTAATATTTATTATTTCATTCATTTTTATCACCTATTGTAACATTATTTATTTAATTGTAACATTTATATTGTTACAATGCAATTTTTATTGTTACAATAAAAAAACAGATCCAAGGGAAGGGAAAAGATCTGTTTTTTACTATTATCTATTATTATCTTTTAAAAATGGAAATTGATAATTAAGTTTTAAGTTTAAGTAAGTTCTTATTCCTCCTTTCGTCTATTATCATAGATAAGTTTTATGAACTTTATTTAACTTTTTCATGTTTCTTTCTTGTTTGTTTTGTCAAAAATTATGGGATAAAAAAATGCAACGTTAAATAACATTGCATTTTTAAATTGCTTTAATATTTTGGTGTTAATTCTACATACATATCTTTGTATTGTTTTGCGCTTTGTTGCCAAGAGACATCTTTATTCATATCACGAACAACCATTTCATCCCAATATTTTCTATTTTCAAAATAAAGTGTTTTAGCACGATTAATTGCATCATAAAGAAGTCCACTTTCATAACGATCAAACGTGAAACCATTACCTGTATTATCAAATAGATTATAAGGTTGAACAGTATCTTTAAGTCCACCTGTTTCTCTTACAATTGGGATAGAACCATATCTCATACTAATAAGTTGTGTAAGTCCACAAGGTTCAAATCTTGATGGTACCAGTAAAGCATCAC
Organism: uncultured Erysipelotrichaceae bacterium; assembly: GCA_900544435.1. Classification (GTDB taxonomy): domain Bacteria; phylum Bacillota_I; class Bacilli_A; order Erysipelotrichales; family Coprobacillaceae; genus Faecalibacillus. Next base: position 7,946 of record UQVG01000032.1, read on the forward strand.
ATCCTGCATAAATATTGTGAGCGACATTTTCGTTGTAGGCAATATATGCACAAAAGTTTCCTTTATATTTATTTTCATAATAACGGAAAGCATCTTCATACATCGCATCCCCTGTACCTAAAACAACAACTTGTGTATGTTCATCCATAATACTTGGAATAACATCATTAACAAGATCAAGGCCTTTTTGATTTGTAAGACGCGAAATAAGTCCAATAACAATTTTATGATCATCAACTTCTAATCCTAAGGATTCTTGAAGTGCTTTTTTATTCGCTTTTTTATTCTTGATAACAGATTGGCTATCATATTGAGCAGCTAAAAGTTTATCTGTGGCTGGATTCCAAATATCCGTGTCAATACCATTAACAATTCCTAAAATCTTACTACTATGATATCTTAAATGTTCTTCAAGACCTTCACCATACTCTTCTGTTTGAATTTCTCCAGCATACGTATTACTTACTGTTGTTAATTTATTACAATAAGTGATACCACCTTTTAACATATTCGCATCTAACCAATTTTGTGTCATACAATCTTTATTGAAGACATAATCAGGAAGATCTGACCAATATTGAATTGTTTTTCGATCATAGATACCTTGGAATCTTAAGTTATGAATTGTAAGAACAGCACCTGCACGTCCTACATTTGTATCTTTAAAGCTTGTTCTTAAATAAAGAGGAACTAAAGCTGCTTGCCAATCATGACAATGTACAATATCTGGTGTCCAATTTAAATAATTAAGTGCCGCAAGAGCTGCTTTACTAAAATAACAGAACTTAGGAATATCATCGATAAGATTAGTATATGGATTACCCCATGAGAAGAATTCATCATTATCGATAAAATCATAAACAACACCATCTTCTTGATATTCCATAATACCTACATAATATTGTTTTCCATCTGCACATAGATCCATATAAAATGATCCTTTATATTCCATCTTTTCTTGGAACTTTTGAGGAATACATTTATATCTAGGAATAATAACTTTAACATCCATATTTAATTTAGCTAAACTTTTTGGAAGAGCTGACATAACATCCCCTAATCCACCCGTTTTTACAAATGGATAACATTCTGAACCAATAAAAGCAACACTTCTACGTGGTCCTAAATCAATTGGTTGAGGTTTTTCAACAGGGACTTCTTGAATAACTTCTGTTGGTTTAGCCTCAACAGGTGTTTCACTTTTTACGGATTTTGGTTTAGCAGTAGTTGTCTTTTTAGTTGTTGCTTTCTTAGTAGAAGCTGTTTTTTTGGTTGGTGTTGTTTTGGCAGCAACTTTTTCAGTTGTTGTTTCTGATTTTGCAGTAGCTGTCTTTTTACTTGTAGCTGTTATTGATTTAGCAGCTGTAGCCTTTTTAGTAGTCGCTTTCTTAGCAGGCGCTGTTTTTACTTCTGCTGCTGGTTTAACCGCAACAACTTTTTCAACTGTTTCCTTTGGTTCAACAGTAGTCTTTGTTTCTAATTTTACAGTCGTTGTCTTTTCAGCCGTAACTGGTGTTGGTTTAACAACAGTATTTGCCTTTACACCTGCTGTTCTTTTTTTATTCGTTCTTGTGGTTCTTTTTTTACTCATTCTTTCTTCTCCCATCTTTAAAATAATATCATGTTTAAAACTCTAACTTCATCATTTTCTCTTATTAACATCTCCTATTATAGTCATTAGAATTTGCAATTTTTGTATCTTTTTAACATTTTATACATACAAAAATTCTTTCATTTTAATTTACTTTCATATTCAAAATGTTCTTTTAATTATTGTACCATAATCAATGAATGTTGTTTATATAAAAGGTATTTATTATACACAAAAAAACAGATTCAAAAGGGAGGGAGAGAATCTGTTTTTTTATTTATTATTATCTTTTTTAAAAAGGGAAGTTTATAATTAAGTTTTGTTTAAGTAAGTTCTTGTTCCTCCTTTCGTGTATTATCATAAAGAAGAAATATGAACTTTATTTAACTTTTTGATGTTTCTTCTTTGGTTGTTTTGTCAAAAAATATGTGATACCATTATTTCAGCAATGCACCTTTGGGTGTTTTTTATTATAGAGGGAGGGTAATCAATGAATAAAACACAAGATTTTACTAAGGGAGTTATTTGGAAACAATTACTTTTTTTCTTTTTTCCAATATTAATTGGAAGCTTTTTTCAACAACTATATAATACCGTTGATACCATTATTGTTGGTCAAGCTTGTGGAACAAATGCCCTTGCTGCTGTAGGTTCAACAGGAAATCTGACGAACTTAGTTGTTAACTTTTATGTTGGTTTATCAACTGGAGCTTCTGTTGTCATTGCTCAATATTATGGAGCTCATAATAAAGATAAGATACATCAAGCAGTCCATACTTCATATATGCTTGCTATTGTTAGTGGTATTATCATGATGCTTTTTGGTTTATTCTTTTCTTATCAATGTTTAGATGCGATAGGTGTTCCTCATGATATTTTAAATGATGCCAGTCTTTATATGAGACTTTACTTTTTAGGGATGATTCCTGGAGCTATTTATAATATTGGTTCAGGAATTTTAAGAGCTGTAGGAGATAGTAAAAGACCACTTTATTATTTAATTATTTGTAGTATTGTTAATGTTGTTTTTGATTTTGTTTTTGTTGTTATTTTACATAAAGGTATTGCTGGGGCAGCGATTGCAACTTTTATTGCTCAAACAGTATGTGCTATTTTAGTCACAATTCAATTAATGTTTTCTAAAAATGTCTATCAACTTACATTATCAAAAATTAAATTTCATTTACCTGTATTAAAGAAAATTGTTAAAATTGGAGCTCCTGCTGGAATTCAATCAACAATGTATAGTATTGCTAATATTGTTTTACAAACACATATTAATGCTTTTGGAACACAAACGATTGCTTCATGGTCAGTCTATGTGAAGATCGATGCTTTATTTTGGATGGTCATGGCTGCTATTGGAGCCGCCATTACAACTTTTGTAGGACAAAACTACGGGGCTCATCTTTATGATCGTATTCAAAAAGGAGCAAAAACCGCTTTAGCGATTGCCTTAACAATGGCAGTTTCTTTAAGTGTGATTTTATGTTTTGGGGGAAGTTATATTACAAAACTCTTTTCATCTGATCCAGCCATCATTAATCAATGTCAAAGTTTAATACTCTTTTTAATGCCTTTCTATTTTTCTTACTGTTGTGTAGAAATCTTTTCTGGAACAATGAGAGGTTGTGGAGAATCTTTTAAACCAATGCTTCTTGTCTGTCTTGGTATTTGTGTTTTACGTGTTGCTTGGGTAACCTTTATTTCTCCTCATTATCCAACATTAAAAGGTGTTGTTATTTCTTATCCAATCACTTGGTTTACAACATCATTCTTATTTATTATTTATTACAAACATTTTAAAAAAGATCATTTTGGAGCGTAGTTATGCAACGAACAGAACGAGAAATTACAGATTTAAATAAAATAAAAGAAATCATTGAAAATAATCAATGTTGTCGTTTAGGTTTTATTGATCATGGAAGTGTTTATATTGTTCCTTTAAATTATGGTTATATTTATAATGATAAGCATATCTTTTATTTTCATGGAGCAAAAGTAGGAAAGAAAATCGATTTAATTAAACAAAATAATCATGTTGGTTTTGAAATCGATAATAATCAGCTTGTTGAAGGAAAAACTTCTTGTCAGTATTCTATGAAATATCAAAGTATTATTGGTAATGGGCATATTGAACTTATTGAAGATAATGAAGAAAAGAAATTAGGATTACAACTAATCATGAAAAATGTCGCTCATCAAAATGTTACATTTAATGATCAAATGGTAAGTAGTGTTGCCGTGATGAAGTTAACAGTAGATACATTAAGCTGTAAGGAGCATCACTGATATGAAGAAAGCATTTTCAATATACAACCAAGATCAACATCTTTACCCTCTCGTTATTTCTATGCCTCATAGTGGTACACAATTAACACCAAAAATGAAAGATAACTTAATAGAAGGTGTTATGCTTCCTAATATGGATTGGTATATTCCTCTTGTCTATGATTTTTTAAAAGAAATGGATATAACAGTTATTGAAAATCATATGTCACGATATGTGATAGATCCTAATCGTAGCTTAAAAGATAATCATGATACAAGTTATAAGACAAATCTTATCTATCGTCAAACAACTTTAGGCTATCCAATGTATCAAAAAGACCTTTTAGAAGACGAAATAAACGAACGTATTGAATTATTCTATAAACCATATCACCAAGCTATTGAAAATGCTTTAAATGAAAAAAAGAAATATTTTTCTAAAGTTTATTTAATAGATTTACATAGCTTTGGTGCTGATTTGGGTACAGATATTATTTTAGGAAATAAAAATAATCAAACAATGAATAAAAAACTATTTCAAAAGATTCATCAATTATTAGAAAAATATGGATTTAGAGTGAGAGATAATGATCCTTTCCAAGGTGGTTATATTACAAGATATTATGGAAAAGAAAATGTTGAATCTTTACAAATAGAAATGTGGTATCAAAAATATATAGCCAATCGTTATTTTGGAAACGAAGAATCCCCTGAAATAGATATTCAATTAATGAACCAAACAAGAAAACAACTTCATCAATTCTTTATAGAATTACTAAAAATGCTAGATGAAAATTAATTTTTCATCTTTTTTTATTTTTTAAAAGAAAATTAGATAAAAAAAGACAATATACATAATAGGAG
>UQVG01000033.1 GCA_900544435.1 uncultured Erysipelotrichaceae bacterium
TTTTTATTATAAAACTAATACCACGTGCTATGCGCGTGGTAACCATATAGCTTTAGCGTTGAGCAAAAAAACCTCCAGTGATAAACTGAAAATAGCCTGGCAGCTAGAAACAGAAATCAAGGAGGTAGTCTATGAAAGACACAAATAGTTTAGCACACACATCGTATAGATGTAAATATCACATAGTATTGGTGCCAAAGTATAGAAGAATGATAATTTACAACAGATTGAGAAAAGATATAGTAGAGATAATAAAGATACTGTTGAATAGGAAACCGGATGTAAGAATAATAGAAGGAGAAGCATGTTCAGATCATATACACATGTTGTTAGAGATACCACCAAAATATGCAGTAGCAGATATAATGGGATATTTGAAATCGAGATCAACATTGATGATATTCGATAGACATGCAAACTTAAAATATAAATACGGGAGTAGACATTTTTGGGCGAAAGGATACTTTTGTGATACAGTAGGAAAAAATGAAAAAGTGATAAGGGAATATATTCAAACCCAATTGCAGGAAGACAAGCTATATGATCAAATGAGTATGAAGGAATTTATAGACCCGTTTACGGGTGAGCCGGTGAAAAAAGGCAGAAAATAAAAGCCCTTTGAGGGCTAGCCAGTAAAGGCGTTGCAGCTGTCAGGCTTCAGTAAGTGAAGACTTTGGCAACAACGTGCCCTTCTAGGGCGAGTACATACCACGTCTTTTAGGCGTGGTTATGATAAATTAAAGGAGGTATTATTATGGCTAATGTGATTATTGTTTTATTAATTGTTGCCTATTGTGCATGGGTCATCTATACACATTTCTTTAGAAAGAAAGATGGACATAAGTGTAGTGGTATTTGTGCAGGGTGTAGTCAATGTTCATCTCCTTTAGATGATTATTATAGAGATCAAAAGAAAATGAAAGAGAGACATAATCATGGGTAATGTAAGTGGTTCGACTTTCTATATGTTTTTAGGAGTGCTTGTTATTTATTTAATAGGTGTTTCTATTTACACACTTATTCAAAAAGTTAAAAAGAAAAGAAAATAACAGGAGGTAATTATGGCTAATGTTATTATCGTTCTTGTATTAGTTGTGATTGTTTTAATTGCTTTAAAATCAACAAGAAAACACATGAAAGGTGAAAGTTCTTGTTGTGGCGGTGGTGGAGAAATCTATCAAGCTTTAGAAGATAAAAAGTTAGACAATCCAATTATTAAAGAAAAAGTATTTAAAATTAAAGGTATGACTTGTCAACATTGTGTGGCTAATGTAACACGTGCAATCAATGCTATTGAAGGCGTAAGTTCACAAGTGAACTTAAAAAAAGAAGAAGCACACGTTGTCTATGATCGAGATGTTGATGATCAAGTGATTATATCTGCTGTTAAACAAGCAGGATATGATGTTATTTAGAGAGGAAGAAATTCTTCTCTTTTTTTATAAAATGATTGATAATTAGATGAATATATGGTAGATTTGTACATGTATAGACAAGATATATTGTTGCGATTGATAAATAGAAGAATTAAAGAATACACATCTCATACATTAAGCACTCCTTATTCTTCGATAACGTCTATATAGGATGAAGTATTTAAAAAGAGGATTTTTGGCATCCTCTTTTTTTTACCAATATTTGGTATTGCTTTTTGTTTGAATATTATATTTAGGCGTATGTGGATATTTTTCAACAGGTTTGTTGTTTTTTATAGACCAAGCTTTTGCTGGAAGTGTTAAAAGCTGTGGACATTTTAATTCACCATCTAGTGGTTTAATGAGTGAGATAATATCATGATAGTATTTATTACCATTTGTAAGAACATAAGCTCTTTGATTTAAGAAATCTTCTTCATTGAATTGTTCTTGATTGATACTATGTTCATAGATTTCTTTACGATCTAATTCATATAGAAATTCAGACATTAAATCATGAAAATCAAATATATATTGATCTTTATGACTCACTAAAAAATGAATAATTGGTTCAAAAACTTCATCAGTGTTTTCACTATTCCAATAACCTTTTTTTAATATTCCCCAAAAAGAATTTTTAAACATTTTCATCACCATATCCATTCTATAGGATAATGGATAAGATATCAAGGTGTCCCTTTTCTAAACCAATAAATAATCCCTGTATCATCAACATTTCCTGAAATAGGATTAATAGCGATAGCATTTAATTTAGTAGTTAATTTATACCAGCTTTCTTTCTTGATTTCTTTATTTAAAAAATTAATAGCTACTTCTTTTACAATACTTTTTTCATCACTATTTTCTATTTTACGGTTATCATCATAACCTACCCAACCATTAATGAGGATATTAGGATTATAAGCAACAATCAAATTATCATAATCTGTACTTCCTGTTTTACAAGCTACTTTATATTTGGTTTGATAATTTGCCATTGTAGCATTTAAATAAGTTGAAAACTGATTATTGAATGTACCTGTTAATAACTGATTGAGAATTAAACAACTTTCCTTATTCAAATTTTGGATTCTTTGATTTTTATGTTGATAAATAATATGTCCTTGATGATCAACAATTTTTTCAATTGTATAGAGATGTTGATATTTACCTCCAGAAGCAATATTACAGTATATATTTGCAAGATTATAAATATTTGTATTGACTGTTCCAAGTGCTAAAGAAGCATTATTTTTAGCTTTGATTCCATAAGTTTTTAAAAAATCTCTTAGATTTTCAGTTCCTAAAAATAAATGTGTTTTTACTGCATAAATATTATCACTTACAGCAATAGCTTGAGCAAGCGTAATTTCTCGATAGGCATATTTATGATGAAAGTTAGCTGGAGAATAGGAGGTATTGTTACTTAATTTAAATGTTGTTGGTTCACATAGAAAACGTGTAGAAGGGTTAAATCCGTTTTCTAAGGCTAAATAATAGAGTAATGGTTTCATTGTACTCCCTATTTGTCTAGAAGCGTGTATTGCTCGATTATATTGAGAACTGGCATAATCTTTACCACCAATCAAGGCTTGTAATTGATTGGTTTTAGGATTTGTAACAGTAAAGGCACATTGTAGATCACCTTGTATTTTCTTTTCTTTAATAAGCTCATTTAAAGTATTTTGATATTCAGTGTTAAAAGAAGTATAAATATTTAATCCTTTATTTAAATATTGATTATTATAAAAACCTAATTCCTCTAATTCTTCTAAAACAGTATCCTTATAATAATAAGTAGACATGTTTTCATTGAGTGAATGTTCACTTGCTAAATTTAATGTTTGTTTTTGAGTAGCATTTAAAAGACTTTGACTGATCATTTGATTATCATACATAGCTTTTAATACAAGGCTTTGTCTTTGTTTGGCTCTTTCTTTATTTAAAATAGGTGAATAATATTGGGGACCATTGACAACTCCAGCTAACATGCTTGCCTCATTTAAAGTTAAATCTTTTGCTTTTTTTCCATAAAAATATTGAGAAGCATTTTCAATACCATAAATTCCATGCCCAAAATAAACATTATTAATATAACCCTCTAAAATATCTTTTTTTGATAAATGAGTTTCTAATTGCAAAGTAAAAAAAGCTTCTTTTACTTTACGAGACCAAGTTTTTTCATTTGTAAGATAAAGTAAACGAGCATATTGTTGTGTTATTGTACTTGCTCCTTGAGAAGTTTTCCTCTTTATGACATTTGTTTTTATTGCCCGGGAAATTCCGACATAATCAAACCCATGATGACTATAAAAACGTTTATCTTCGATAGCGACAATCGCTTTTAAAAAATAAGGACTCACATCATCAATTGAAATATATTGTCCACTATAATTATTAACACTTTGATAAAAAACTTTATTTTGATCATCATAAAGTTTTATGTAACGATCTTTATTGAGTTCAGGCTCTCCAACACAAAAAGCAATGATATACATCAATAAAAGGAATGAAAAGAAAAATATCAAACAATAAAGAATTCTTTTTATAAAGCGTCTCATTTTATCACCGATTTTATTCTTGCCATTTTATGTTATAATATGCACGGTGATAGAATGAAAAAAAATATTAAAGTAAATTATAAGAGTATATTTAAATATGATGATCATCATGAAACGGTAGCTTTTAAAAGTGATGGTACATATGAAAAAGGATTTGATAAAGAAAGATTTATCTTTTTCAATAATGATCAAAAGATAGAAATTATCTTAAGAGGAAATGAAATGACATTAGTGAATGGACCTTCTTTGTTAAATCTTTCATATCATAGAAAAATAGGGAATCATTATCAAACAGATTATGGAATGATAGAGTTATTTACAGAACTTGTAACAATGGAACATGATCGTTATTTAAAACTTAAGTATATTTTAAGTGATGGTCATCAACAATTAAGTGAAGTTTATGTGATGATGAAATATGATTTTTATGGAGAAGAAAATGAAACAATCTAAAAAACTATTAATGAATAAAATATTATTTTCAGGATTATTGATTTTAATTCAATTGATTATTGTTTTTGTTGCTTTTTTAACAATTCATAGATCATCTAGATTTTTTGTTTATCTTTTTAAATTAATTAGTGTGCTTGTTGCTTTATATATTATTAATAAAGATGATGCAAGTGCTTATAAGATTACATGGCTTGTTTTAATAGCAGCTGTGCCTTTTGTAGGTGGTGTTTTATATTTATTTTTAGGAGACAAAAAGCCAAGTCAAAGATTACAACTTGCTTTTTTAAAACAGATTAAAGATCAAAAGATTGTTGAAAATGATATTATTGAAGAAGTATCTGATCCTTATATTAAAGGACAAATGAATTATTTAAATCAACAAAGATATCCTACTTATTATGGAAAAGGAATTAAATATTTTTCATTGGGTGATGATGCATTTGAACCTTTATTAGAAGCTTTAAGAAATGCGAAGAAATTTATTTTTATGCAATTCTTTATTGTTGATGAAGGAAAAATGCTAAAAAGCGTTTTGGATATTCTTAAAGAAAAAGTCAAAGAAGGCGTAGAAGTAAGGTTTATGTATGATGATGTAGGATCACTTACTATGTTACCTCGTCATTATGATCGTCAACTTGAAAAAATGGGAATAAAGAGTGTTGCATTTAATCCATTTATTCCTATTTTATCTCTTGCAATGAATAACCGTGATCATAAAAAAATCGTGGTAGTTGATGGTGAAATAGGTTTTAGTGGTGGATTTAATCTTGCAGATGAATATATTAATCAAAAAGTTAAATATGGTCATTGGAAAGATTCAGGGTTAATGATTCAAGGAGAAGCGGTCAATTCACTTACGAAGATGTTTTTAGAATCATGGAATGTAGCAAGAAATACGGAAGAAGATTATGAAAAGTATTATGTGCCAACTCATCATGAATTTGAGGTAGATGGCTATGTGACTCCTTATGGAGATTCTCCTTTAGATGATGAAAATGTAGGTGAAAATGTTTATTTGAATATGATTAATCAAGCTTATGATTATTTATATATTACAACACCTTATTTAATATTAGATGATAACTTACAAACAGCATTGATCAATGCTGCTAAAAGAGGCGTCGATGTACGTATTATTACACCTGGTATTCCAGACAAAAAAATTGTTTTCAGGGTAACACGTTCGTACTATCAAACTTTAATAAAACATGGGATTCGTATTTATGAATATACACCCGGATTTGTACACGCTAAAAACTTTTTAGTAGATGATAAGTGTGCGACAGTAGGGACAATCAACTTAGATTATCGTAGTTTATATCTTCATTTTGAAAATGGAATTTATTTATATAACAATAAAATATTAAAAGATATTAAGGAAGATTTTTTAGCGACAGTAAAGAAGTCTCATGAAATTACCTTGGATGAAGTTGTAACTGGTAAATTTATGGGGTGGTTTGAAGCAATTTTACGTGTAATTGCTCCATTACTTTAGGTAAAAAACATTGACTTTATGCACTCTTAATGGTAACGTATAAACGATTAAATATCTTTTTTAAGGAGGTAAAAAATGGCTGTAAATAAAATTGAAATTGCATTGAAAGAAGCACTAAAAAAAGCAATGGTTAAATGCAATTTTGTAGAAGATTATGAAATAGATCAAATCACAATAGAAATACCAAAAGAAAAGAGTCATGGTGATTATTCAACAAATATCGCTATGCAACTTACAAGATTACTTAGAAAGAATCCAAGAATGATTGCAGAACAATTAATTGAAGCAATTGATAAAGATGAAGCAAATATTGATTCTATTGAAATTGCAGGACCTGGATTCATCAATATGTTTATGAAAAAAGATGCTTTAACTTCTATTATTAAAGAAGTATTAGCAGAAAAAGATGATTATGGAAAAAGTGATGCAGGAAAAGGAATTAAATATAATGTTGAATTCGTTTCAGCAAACCCAACAGGAGATTTACATTTAGGACATGCTAAAGGAGCTGCTGTAGGAGACAGTATTTGTCGTATTATGTCAGCTGCTGGTTATGATGTTACAAGAGAATATTATATTAATGATGCAGGAAATCAAATTTATAATTTAGCTTTATCTTTATATGCAAGATATAGAGAAGCATTTGGATTAGATTTTGAATTACCTGAAGATGGATATCATGGTCAAGATATTAAAGATATTGCTGTTAAAATTAAAGAAGAAGTTGGCGATAAATATTTAAATGCTGATCGTGATGAAATGATTGCTTTCTTTAGAAAAGAAGGTACTCGATTTGAATTACAAAAAATTAAAGATATTTTAGCTGAATTTAGAGTTCACTTTGATGTTTGGTTTTCTGAAACTTCTTTATATGAAGAAAATAAAGTAGTTCCTACAATTGAAAAATTAAAAGAAAAAGGATTTACTTATGAACAAGATGGAGCTTTATGGTTCAAATCAACTGAATTTGGAGATGATAAAGACCGTGTCTTAATTAAATCTGATGGAAGTTATACTTATTTAACTCCTGATATTGCTTATCATTTAAATAAATTAGATAGAGGTTATGAATATTTAGTAGACTTATTAGGAGCAGATCATCATGGTTATATCAATCGTATGAAAGCTGCAATTCAAGCTTTAGGTTATAATAGTGATCAATTAAATATTGATATTCTACAAATGGTAAGAATGATGGAAAATGGTGAAGTTGTTAAAATGTCTAAACGTACAGGAAATGCAATCACTATTAAAGATTTAATTGATGATATTGGTGTTGATGCAACTCGTTATTTCTTTGCCGCTAAAGCAGCCAATACACCTTATGATTTCGATTTAACATTAGCTAAATCTAAATCAAATGATAACCCAGTTTATTATGCACAATATGCTCATGCAAGAATGTGTTCAATTTTAAGACAAGCTAAAGAAAATGATATTATAGTTGCTGATCATTTTGAATTACTTGTAAATGATAAAGAAATGGCTTTATTAAAACATATTAATGAATTTAGAAATGAAATTGCGGATAGTGCAAAATCAAGAAGTCCACATAAAATCGCAAATTATATTCAAAGACTTGCACAATTATTCCATAGTTTCTATAATGATTGTTATGTAATAGATAAAGAAAATGTTGAATTATCAATGCAACGTTTAGCTTTAGTAGAAGCGACACGTATTACTTTAAAGAATGCATTAAACTTAATTGGTGTTGAAGCACCTGAAAAAATGTAAGGAGAGATAAAGATGGATAAAAATAGATCAATGGTTGATGTTGCTTATGAATTAATGTCTAAAAAGAAAAAAGCAGTTAATTTCTATAAATTATGGCAAGAAGTAAGTGAAGTAAAAGGTTTTGATGAAGAAGAAAAAGATGAAAAAGAATCTTTATTCTATACAAACATTACTTTAGATGGACGTTTCATTACAATTGGTGAAAACAACTGGGATTTACGTTCTCGTCATAAATTTGATGAAGTACACATCGATATGAATGATATCTATACTGATGAAGATGAAGAATCTGAAGAAGTAGAAGACGATGTAGATAGTACAATCGAAGATGATTATAATAACTAAGAGGCAATGCCTCTTTTTTAATAAAATCCTTGCTTTCAAATAAAAGTAGATATTCTTATTAATGAAAGGATTATTTTATGAATAAACGACAAACAAAGATTTTAGAATTACTCACACAAAATAAAAAAATAGAAGTCACAAAACTTTCTGAATTACTAGGTGTTTCTCAAGTCACAATTCGTAAAGATTTAGATGCTCTTTCAGAAAGTGGAATGTTAATTAGAGAACATGGTTATGCTACTCTTAATAAAAGTGATGATATGAATATTCGTCTTGCTTATCATTATGAACAAAAACAAAAAGTAGCTAAAAAAGCAGTAGAATCGATTCAACATGGTGAAACAATTATGATTGAATCAGGTTCATGTTGTGCTCTAGTAGCTTTAGAAATTGCAAAAACTAAAAAAGATGTTACACTGATTACCAATTCTGCTTTTATTGCAGATTATATTCGTAAACATACAGCTATTAAAATCATTTTATTAGGTGGCGAATATCAACATGAATCCCAAGTAATGGTAGGACCAATGATGAGAAAATGTGCAGAAGCATTTTTTGTGGATAAACTCTTTATTGGAACAGATGGTTTTAGTATTGATACAGGATTTACAGGAAATGATTATATGCGTTGTGAAGCTGTTAAAGATATGGCAAGACAAGCAAGTCATGTTATTATTGTTACTGAATCGGATAAATTTCATCAAAAAGGAGTTTCTAATTTAATTGATTTACATCAAGTATCATGTATTTATACTGATCAAGGAATTCCTCAAGAAGTTGAAGAATATTTTAAAGAGAAACATATACAAGTTGAAAAAGTTTGATCCTAAGGTTTCCTTAGGATTTTTATGAATTAAATAATGACAAATATTTTAGACAAATTTTAATATACTCTTAATGAAGAATAACTATTTCTAAATAGGAAAAGTGATAACATAATGATGAAAAGAGAGTGTGTCTATGAAAAATTTAGAAAATAAGAATATTTCAAAAATAAGAAATAATAAAAATCAAAGTATTTTTAATAATTCACAGTTTGTATTAAATATTTTATATGCTACAAGTATTAAGCATCAAAATAATAAAAGCTATCCTCGTTGATAGCTTTTTATATTTAAAAGAAACAATCAATTCCTTTATCTAAGAAGATTTGTTGATAGTCTTTTAAATCTTCTTCATGATACGCTTGATAAGTTTTTAAAGAATATTCTTTATTTAATAAATCATATTTCTTTTCACCAAATTGATGAAAAGGAAGCAGTTGAACTTTGTGAATATTTGATTCTTTTAATAAATCACTGATTCCTTGAGCATCTTCTAAAGAATCATTAAAATCAGGAATCACAGGAATACGTGGTAAAACATTAAGATGATGTGCAATAGCCCATTGAAGATTTTCAACAATTAAATCATTATAAACACCAGTACCTTCAAAATGTTGAAGACGATCATAATGTTTTACATCAAAGAGTAAAAGATCAAATAAAGGGGCCAATTTTTGAAATGTTTCTTTTTGAATATATCCTGTTGTTTCAATAGCAACATGTAAATTCTTTTCTTTAAGAGCTAAAACAAGCTCTTCTAGAAATTCAGGTTGTGCCATACCTTCACCCCCAGAGATAGTTACACCGCCATTAGATTCTTCATAAAAATCAATATCTTGCATGCAAACATCCACAATTTCTTGAATTCCTTTAAAGTCTCCTTCATGACTTAATGCTTTAGTTGGGCAATGGTTGACACATTGTAGACAACCAATACATTTATCATGATTAAAGATCATATGGTTTTCTTTTTCGGTAATTGCTTGTTTTGGGCAGTTAAGTAAACATTGTTTACAATGAGCACATTTTTCAAAATCGTAAAGTATTTGTAGTTTATGTAATTGTGATTCGGGATTTGAACACCATTTACATTTTAAAGGACATCCTTTAAAGAAAACAGTTGTACGAATACCTGGACCATCATGAATACTAAATTTTTGTATATTAAATATTAATCCTTTTTCCATAGTCTTTCTCCTCGCTTTTATCCTAACATATCTTTTTGTAAGTTTCAAATGAAACTAAAATTGTTCATTTATGAAAATATTATTGACTTATTTTTTGCTTATTATATAATTTAATTGCAAAAGAAAGAAAATAAACTTACGAATGAAAGTAGAGGAAAGGCAAATGAAAAACAGTGAACACTTTGGTGAACTTACACCAAGAATGAATCATTTTAGGGAAGAAGTTTTAGATAAAAAACCATATATTTGTGCAAAAAGAGCACTCCTTGCGACAGAGGCATATAAAGAACATTTAAATGAACCGCCAATTATGAAAAGAGCATATATGTTAAAAAACATCTTAGAAAAGATGCCTATTTATATTGAAGAAGATACTTTAATTGTAGGAAATCAAGCTTCATCTAATAGGGATGCACCTATTTTTCCTGAATATACAATGGAATTTGTGATGAATGAACTTGATTTATTTGAAAAAAGAGATGGGGATGTTTTCTATATTACTGAAGAAACAAAAGATGAATTAAGATCTATTGCACCATTTTGGGAAAATAATAATTTAAGAAGTAAAGGAGGGGCTTTACTTCCAGATGAAGTGAGTGTTTATATGGAAACAGGTTTCTTTGGAATGGAAGGAAAGCTTAATTCTGGAGATGCGCATTTAGCGGTAGATTATCAACAAGTCTTACAAAAAGGTTTAAAAGGGTATGAAGAAAGAGTTAAAGATTTAAAGAAAAATCTTGATTTATGTATGCCTGAAAATATTGATAAATATCAATTTTATAAAGCTGTTTTAATTGTCATTGATGCAGTTAAAACATTTGCAAGACGTTACAGTGATTTAGCTTTAGAACTTGCTAGAAATACTGAAGGAAAAAGAAAAGAAGAATTAGAAGAAATTGCACGTGTTTGTAAGAAAGTTCCTTATGAAAAAGCTGAAACTTTTTATGAAGCGATTCAATCAACTTGGTTTATTCAATTGATTCTACAAATTGAATCTAATGGTCATTCTTTATCTTATGGTCGTTTTGATCAATATATTTATCCTTATTATAAACATGATAAAGATTTAAACGAAATAACAGAAGAACAAGCTGTTGAATTATTAGATAACTTGTGGATTAAAACACTTACAATCAATAAGGTGCGTTCACAAGCCCATACTTTTTCAAGTGCAGGAAGTCCAATGTATCAAAATGTGACTATTGGAGGACAAACACCTGATAAAAAGGATGCCACAAATGAACTTTCATATTTAGTATTAAAATCAGTTGCTCAAACACGTTTACCACAACCGAACTTAACAGTACGTTATCATAAAAATATGCCTAAAGCTTTCTTAGATGAAGCAATCGAAGTTATGAAACTTGGTACAGGAATGCCTGCTTTCAATAATGATGAAATCATTATTCCATCATTTATTGAAAAAGGTGTTAAAGAAGAAGATGCTTATAATTATTCAGCGATTGGTTGTGTTGAAACGGCCGTTCCTGGTAAATGGGGATATCGTTGTACTGGAATGTCTTATATGAACTTTCCACGTATTTTATTAATGGCAATGAATGATGGGGTAGATATGACTTCAGGAAAACGTTTCTTTGAAGGTAGTGGTTATTTTAAAGATATGACATCTTATGATGAACTTTTTAAAGCGATTGAAAAAGGAATGCGTCATTTAACACGTATGTCAGTGATTGTTGAAAATGCTATTGATTTAGCACTTGAAAGAGATGTTCCTGATGTTTTATGTTCAGCCTTGACAGAAGATTGTATTGGTCGTGGAAAAACAATCAAAGAAGGTGGAGCTGTTTATGATTTTATTTCAGGGTTACAAGTAGGAATTGCGAATATGGCAGATAGTCTTGCAGCTATTAAAAAACTTGTTTTTGAAGAAAAGAAAATCACACCTGAAGAATTATGGGATGCTCTATTAGATGATTATACAAGTGAAAAAAGTCAAAGAATTCAAGAAATGTTAATCAATGATGCACCTAAGTATGGCAATGATATTGATGAAGTCGATCAATTAGTAGTTGATGTTTATAATATTTATATTGATGAAATGAAAAAATATCCAAATACACGTTATGGTAGAGGTCCAATTGGTGGTATTCGTTATGCTGGTACTTCAAGTATTTCTGCTAATGTAGGACAAGGTTATGGAACAATGGCTACTCCAGATGGTAGAAAAGCACATACCCCTCTTGCTGAAGGATGTTCACCAGCCCATGCAATGGATAAAAAAGGACCAACTGCTGTGTTTAAATCTGTTTCTAAATTACCAACACATGAAATTACTGGTGGTGTCTTATTAAATCAAAAGGTTACACCTCAATTATTATCAAAAGAAGAAAATAAAGAAAAGATTGAAATGTTGATTAAAACATTCTTTAATCGTTTAAAAGGATATCATGTTCAATACAATGTTGTTTCTAAAGAAACATTATTAGATGCGCAAGCACATCCTGAAAAACATAAAGATTTAATTGTACGTGTTGCTGGATATTCTGCATTCTTTAATGTGTTATCAAAAGCAACACAAGATGATATTATTGGAAGAACTGAACAAACATTATAGGGAGAAAAGAAAAATGGAATTTATAATTGATACAGTAAACTTAGAAGATATAAAAGAAGCAGTAG
>UQVG01000034.1 GCA_900544435.1 uncultured Erysipelotrichaceae bacterium
CGGCAGAGAAAATAGGAGACTTTTTAAGAGCCATTGGAGCAAGCCAATCGGTAATGAACTTTGAAAGTACTCGTATTGACCGTAGTATGTCAAATACTGTAAATAGGTGGAATAACTGTGATATTGCTAATGAGGTCAAATCAATGGCTTCTTCTAATAAACAATTAGAAGATATCAGCATTATTGAGATGTTTATGGGACTTGATATGCTTGATGAAAAAACGAGAACTGTCGCTTTGATTCGTAAAAAATATCCAGATTATACATTGAATGAATTGTGCAATGCTTATCAAGATGAAACAGGGCTTACAATTAGTAAATCAGGGTTACATCATCGTTTTAAAAAATTAAGTGAACAAGCAGCACAATTAATGCAAATGCAAAATGAATAAAGATATTCATATTTTATTTGGTTTACGAATTAAAGAATTAAGAGTGAGAGCACATATCTCTCAAGAAGAACTTTCATTTCGTTCAGGATTATCTAAAAATTATATTTCAGATGTTGAAAGAGGTACTAGAAATATTTCTTTAAAAGCTATTTCAAAGTTAGCAGATGGTTTGAAAGTAGAAGTGAAAGAGTTATTTAATTTTTCTAAATAGGAGTAAAAAAATGCCAATTTATCAAATTATTTTAGTTATTGCAGTTGTTATTTTAGTTTTAAGTTTACTTTTAAATTTATTATTTAGTCCCATTACATGGATCATTATCGCAATTCTTGTGATTTATTCTTTTATTAGAAGATATTTATATGAAAAACAATTAAAAGAATATAATGAAAGAATTGAAAAAGAGATGGCAGAGAAAAAAGCTGCGTATCAATCAGGTCAAGCTTACCGTAATGGGAGTGATGATGTTATTGATGTTAATTATGTAGAAAAAGATGAAAATGAATAAAAACTATTGACATTCAATTCATAGAGGTATACTATGATATCAACAATACAAAAAGACATTGAAAAGGAAAGTAATTTATTGAAAATGCATAGAGAGTTCTTGGTTGGTGGAAAAGAAACATGGAAGATAAATGAAAATGGCCTTGGAGTTGCATACCGAGCCCAAGTTGGTTAGGCTATGACGGATTCACCCGTTAAAGTGATAGAGTATGATGGTACTCGATGAGGAAATAATCGTGAGGTTATTTTAAATTAAGGTGGTAACGCGAGGTAACTCGTCCTTTGTATAAAGGACGAGTTTTTTGTTTGTTGTATTGTAATAAAAGAAAAAGGGGAAAAGAAAAATGAAAAAAGGATTAAAATTATTATTATCAGCAGCATTCGCATTATCAATTGCAGGATGTGCTAATGGATCATCAAATGATGACAAAACAATCAAAATAGGGGCAACAGCAATCCCACATGCTGAAATCTTAAACGATGTTGTTAAAGATGAGTTAGAAAAAGAAGGGTATACATTAGAAGTTACAGAATTTACAGATTATGTAACACCTAACACTTCATTAGAAGATGGAGATTTAGATGCTAACTATTTCCAAACATTAGCTTATTTAAAAGAACAAAATAAAGAAAGAAAATTACATTTAAAAGCAGTTGCTGGTATTCATTATGAAGCAATGGCTTTATATTCAGAAAACTTAAAATCATTAGATGATTTAAAAGATGGAGCAACAATTGCTGTACCAAATGATGGTTCAAATGAATCAAGAGCACTTGCTTTACTTGCTAAAAATAATTTAATTGAATTAAACGATGATGCACTTTATACAGCATCAAGTATTACATCAAATCCACATAATTATAAAATTGAAGAATTAGAAGCAGCCAACTTACCAAATAACTTACCAGATGTAGATGTTGCTGTTATCAATGGAAACTATGCATTAGAACATAATTTAGGAGATAGTGCAAACGTCTTATTAACAGAAAGCTTTACAGATGAAGAAGCACAACCATATATCAATTATTTAGTTGTTAAAGAAGGTAATGAAAATACAGCTAAAACAAAAGCATTAAAGAAAGCATTACAATCTAAAAAAGTAAAAAGTTATATCAAAAAATATAAAGGTTCTGTTCAAGCTGTCTTTACAGATCCTACAAAATAAGGAGATTTAAAATGAGTGTTATTTATTTAGCTGGAGGATGCTTCTGGGGCGTTCAAAAATATTTTGATCAATTTGAAGGAATTGTAAAAACTACAGTAGGTTATGCCAATGGACATACTGAAAATCCTAAATATGAAGATGTTAAAGCAGAAAAAACAGGGCATGTTGAAACAGTCAAAGTTGAATATGATGAAAGTATAAGAAGTTTAAGTCAAATATTGGATGATTATTACAAGATAATTGATCCTACTTCTTTAAATAAGCAAGGTGAAGATGAAGGTATTTCTTATCGTACAGGGATTTATTATACAAATGAAAATGATTTAGAAATTATTCAAAATAAAACAAATGAAATTCAAAAAAATTATCAAGGAAAAGTCGTTGTTGAAATACAACCATTAGATAACTTCTATAAAGCAGAAGAATATCATCAAAAATATTTAGAAAAAAATCCCCAAGGGTATTGTCATATAGGAAAATGCTTCTTTGGTTGAGAGGATGAGGTTTATGATTAAAATACAAAATTTATATAAAAGCTATGGTTCTTTAGAAGTTTTAAAAGATGTTTCTTTTCAAATTGAACAGGGAGATATTTTTGGAATTATTGGACAAAGTGGGGCAGGTAAATCTACACTGCTTCGCTGTTTCAATGGTTTAGAAAATTTTCAAAAGGGAGATGTGATTGTTGATGGACAAGCTGTATCTTCTTTAAATAAAAAACAATTAGGTTCTATTCAAAAAGAAATGGGAATGATTTTCCAAAACTTTAATCTTTTAAATAGATTAAATGTTTATGATAATGTTGCTTTACCATTAAAATTTTGGAAACAAGATCCACATAGTTTAGACAATAAACAAAGAATCGAAAAGCTTTTAAAACTTGTTGGTTTAGAAGATAAAAGCCATGCTTATCCTCGTCAATTAAGTGGAGGACAAAAACAAAGAGTTGCAATAGCGAGAGCACTTGTTTTAAATCCTAAAATTCTTTTATGTGATGAAGCTACATCTGCATTGGATCCACAAATTACAAGAGATATTTTAAATCTATTATTAAAAATTAATAAAGAGATGAATATTACAATTGTGGTTGTCACACACCAAATGGAAGTCATTAAACAAATTTGTAATAAAGTTGCATTTCTAAAAGATGGACGTGTGATTTCTGTTGGTAAACCAGAGGAACTTTTTGTTGCTCCAAATGAAGAAATACAAAAATTTGTAGGTGATGATATAGAAATATTGCCACAAACTGGTAAAAACATTAAATTATTCTTTACAAACAATAATTCAAAATCACATACGATTACACAGCTTGCTAGAACATTAGATATTAATTTTGATATATGCCAAGGAAAATTAGAAAATTTCAGAGGTTCAATGATGGGAAGTCTTATTATTAATATTGAAGAAAAGGATTTATTAGCTGTAGGAAATTATTTAAATCAAGAAGGTATTACATGGGAGGAAATTGTATGAGTGATGTTATTTTAAAAGCAACTTATGAAACATTATATATGGTCATTGGATCAACTTTATTTGCAGTTATTTTAGGTTTTATTCCAGCAATCATTTTAACACTTACCGCACCAGATGGTTTAAAACCCAATAAAGTCATTTATACAATTTTAGATGTTTTAGTGAATATCTTTAGAAGCTTTCCTTTTGTTATTTTAATGGTTATTGTGATTCCACTTACAAGATTAATTGCTGGTAAAGCAATTGGGACAACAGCAGCTTTAGTTCCTCTTACAATTTCAGCAATTCCTTTTGTTGCTCGAGTCATTGAAAGTGCCTTAAGAAGTGTAGATGTTGGTTTAATTGAAGCAGCTAAATCATTTGGCGCAAGTGATTTTCAAATTATATTTCATGTTTATTTAAAAGAAGCTATTCCAGCTATTTTATCAGGAATAACACTTACAATGATTAGCATTATTGGATATAGTGCAATGGGTGGTGCTTTAGGAGCAGGAGGACTTGGAGATATCGCTATTAGATATGGTTATCAAGCTTACAAGATTCCTTATCTTATTATTACAAGTATCATTCTTATTATCTTTGTTCAAATTATTCAAACGATTGGTAATCACTTATATAAAAAATTATCCTAAAAGACCCAAGTGGTCTTTTTTATGTTATGATTGAACAAAGGAGTGGGAATATGAAATGTAGAAATTGTGGAGCAGAAATAGGAAATAGTTTAGAATGTCATTTATGTGGACATAAACAAGTGGGAAAAATAACATGTCCTGTATGTTCAAAACTCATTTATCCTTATCAAGAATATTGTTCCAATTGTGGTAGCCCTACAATTTATCGTAATACGGAGACCATTAAAAAGATAACCCCTGATACTAGTGTACATAGTGAAGCAAGTCATAATTATCATACGGTTTCTGAAAGTTATGATTATAAAAAGAATGCTTATGATTATAAAGATTCTTTAAAGAAAGTGAAGCAGTATATACCAATTCAAAAGAATAATTTAAATACAGAAAAAAATAAATCTTTTATTAAGTCAATGATAGGTGTCATTATGTCTGTATGTTTTATTTTTATTCCAATTGTTGAAATTATTATAGATGCTATAAGTGGTGATGGTAGTGAAAAGGGTGATATCATTTCTTTTGATGATCATGGAAATAGTGAATTATCAAGTATACAGCTTCAACAAGACACTTCACGCAGTGATTATAATTATAATTTTATAAATGAAGAAAATGGTGCTTTTGTTTATCGAAATGAGCTATATGTTTCTTTAGAAAATGAATTAGTTAAATATAGTGCATCTTTTGAAAGAAAAGAAGTCTTAGAAGATGAAAACTGTGGTGACCTTTATGTAGATGAAAGAGGTTGTTTTTATAGAAAATATGATGAATTTATTTATTTAAATATATATGGAGAAAAGAAGGTTTTATTAAAGGGTGTTGATCGTTGTTATGTGGATGGACAAAATATTTTTTATACGAAAGAAGATAAGCTCTATTGTTTGGTAGTTGATCAAAATATGAATACTGTAACAAATAAAAAGCTTTTAAAAAATGTAATGTATTTCTATATAGATAATGTTAATCAATGTATTTTATATTATGATGACGACTATGATACATATTTAACTGATTATCATGGAAATGTAATTAAGAAAAAACTAGATCAATATGAAAATTGTTATTTTTCTAATGGACTTCTTTATTATCAAGATTATGATGGTATTTATCGTATTAATTTACAAAATAATACTAAAAATAAATTGCAATCAATGGATAATATACATTGTTTTGGGATTGCAAATGATCAAGTCAATCAACAAGAAATCAATTATATGATAGATTATGATGGTTTATTAGAAGCACATATAAATGATGATGTCTATCATATTTATGATGATGCCAGTGATTTCTTTATTGTGGGAGATAAAGTAGTTTTCATTACTTACGATGATAATGATAACCCACATTATTTTATAAGTACATATGATGGAATGTATGCTCCTTTACAAGAATGACAATTTAGTCATTCTTTTTGTTTTGTGACTGTGGTAGAATAAGGTCACTAGGAGTGATAAAAATGTATTGTAGTCAATGTGGAACATATGTCGAAGATGATATGCTGTTTTGTCCTCAATGTGGAAAACAGTTAAAACCTATAAAGAAGGTTTGTGTTCGTTGTCATATACCATTAGCTGAGAATGAAGAGATTTGTCCTGCTTGTGGTATGAAACAAACACCAGAAGAAATTATTGAAGAAGAGGATCCTTATAAAGGATATTGGAAAAAGCCAATACTTTGGTTTATTTCAGGTGTTTTATGTTTAGCAGCTGTTTTTCTAGGAAATTATATAGTCAATCATCCATTACAATCAGCTTCAAATCAACAAACCAACTATACCCTAAAAGGAAAAGTAAGTACTTATAATGTATCAGCTAATAATCAAGCAGGTGGACAATATCTTAAAGATAGTAAACATCTCTATTATGTTGTAAATAATCAACTTTTAGTAAGTGATTTAGATCAATTAGATACTAGTGAAGTATTAATAGAAGATTGTGTTGGATATTTAAGTATTGAAGATGATATTCTTTATTATTGTGATACAAACTATAATTATCAAGCTTATGATTTAAATCATAAAACTACAACACAAATTCTTGAAAATGTGTACTATCCTATTATTAAAGATCATGTGATTTATTATCAATTAGATCAAGATCATGAAAGTCTTTATCGTTATTCATTAGAAGATCAAACAAATAAAAAATTAAATGATGAAACTTCTTATGATCTTACAATAGATGGTGATTATATTTATTATTTAGCAAAAAATGATGAACAATATGCTTTAAAAAGAATGACAATTAATGGTGAAAATGTTGAAACGCTTTATGAAAAACAATGTACTTTTACACTTGATAAAAATAATATTTATTTAACAAATCAATCTCAAATTATAAAAATAAATAAAAAAACATTAAAAGCGAAAACATTAAAAAAAGTAGAAAATCGTGCAATTGCCTTAGTCAATAATAATATTGTCTATGCTTCAAAAACACAACTTAAAAAGATGAATGTAAATGGAAAAGATGATCAAATCTTATTTAAAAATATAGTTGTATCAGATTTACAAGTTTTAGGATCAGATATATTTACACAAGGATATAGTCAAGATGGTGGACTTAAATATATTGTTTTTAATATTCAAGGACAATATAAATCATTAAGTGAAGATACAACACAAGAATTTGAAAATTTACAAGATGTATAGGAGAATAAAATGAAAGTATATGAAATAGTAGAAGCTACACAAGGAACTTTATTATCAGGAAATAAGGAAGATGATATTTGTTTTTTTAGTCAAGATAGTAGACAAATGAAAAATGGAGGTATGTATATTCCTTTAAAAGGTGAAAGATTTGATGGGCATGATTTTATTGAAAGTGCTTTTCAAACAGGAGCAACAGCAATTATTACAGCTAAAGATGTTAGTTACCCAGATAAAATTGTGATTAAAGTAAAAGATACCTATCAAGCTTTAAAAGATATGGCCATTTATTTAAGAAACCATCGTCCTGTAAAAGTTATTGGAGTTACAGGAAGTGTGGGGAAAACAAGTACCAGAGATATGGTTTATAGTGTTGTTAAACAAAAATATAAAACATTAAAAACAGAAGGAAACTACAACAACGAAATTGGGTTACCTCTTACAATCTTAAGATATCATGGTGAAGAAGTCATGGTTTTAGAAATGGGAATGAATCATTTAAATGAAATGTCAAGATTATCAATGATTGCTCATCCTGATGTAGCATGTATTACGAATGTTGGAACAGCACATATTGGTGAACTTGGAAGCCGTGAAAATATTCTAAAAGCTAAATTAGAAATTACAGATGGTATGAAAGATCAAACTACTTTGATTATTAATGATGATAATGATATGTTACACACAGTTGATTTACCTCGTTTAAATGTTGTTAGAGTAGGAAAAAATAAGACTGCTTCAATTCAAGCAAGTGATATTGAATTATTTGAGGATAAAAGTACTTTTATCGTTCATTATCATGGACAAAGTGAAGAAATCATTGTTCCTGTTCAAGGAGAACACAATGTTTCTAATGCTTTAATTGCGATTGCTGTAGGTTTAGAATTAGATATTTCTTTAGAAGATATTAAAAAGGGAATCCAAGAATTTGAATTAACTAAAAACAGAATGGATATTGTTGAAAAAAATCATAAAACAATTATTGATGGAACTTATAATGCCAGTGTAGATTCAATGAAGTCTAGTATTGATGTACTAGCAAATTATAAAAAACGTAAAGTAGCTATTTTAGCAGATATGTTGGAACTTGGAAGTTATAGTCAACAACTTCATGAAGAAGTTGGTAATTATATAGCTGCTAAAAAAATAGATGTTTTGATTTGTATTGGTAAAGAAGCAAAATATATGTCTCAAAAAGCTAAAGAAAATATGGAAAATGTTTATTATTTTGCAACTAATCAAGAAGCTATAAAACAATTAGAAGATCTTTTAAAAGATGGGGATGTGATTTTAGTAAAAGGAAGTCACTCTATGAATTTAAAAGAAATTGTAGAAAAGATATAAATTATGAAAAAAAAGAAAAAATTAAAACTAAAAAAACCTTTTCAACTTATTTTAACAGCTTTATTATTTTTACTTGCTTTTTCATTTTATCAACTTATTAAAAATCAATTTAATCAAGAGAATAAATTGGTATCAACTCAGGTATTGAATTATGAAGATTTAATGCTAAAATATGCAAGGGAAAATAATATAGAAGAATATTTAGGATTATTACAGGCTATGATGATGCAAGAATCAGGGGGACAAGGAAATGACCCAATGCAATCATCAGAATGTGAATTTAATACACAATTTGAAAAGAAACCAAATGCTATCAATAACCCCGAATATTCTATTCAAGTAGGTATTCAATATTTTGCTAAATGTTTAGAAAAAGCAAAAGTAACATCTTTAAAAGATGAAAAAGGTATCTTTTTAGCCTTACAATCTTATAATTATGGTATTGGATATATAAATTACATTGAACAAACAGACAAGCAATATACTTATCAAAATGCTATAGATTTTTCTGAAAAATGTAAAAAGGATTATAACGTATCAGTCTATGGAGATAGTAAATATGTATATCATGTTTTAAGATATTATGAAGATACTACTTTAGTGGATGATTGGTTAGAATTATATCGTTAAGGAGATTATTATGAAACAAAAACTTATGGTTGTTTGTGGTGGACAATCGAGTGAACATATTGTTTCTCGTATGTCTTGTACATCAGTAATGAACAATTTAAATATGGAACATTATGATGTAACATTAGTAGGAATTGATCAAGATGGATCTTGGTATTTATTAGATCAAGATCAAGTAGATTTAGCTCAAGATACTTGGTTAGAAAAAGCTCAAGCTATTCAAGATATTTTTGGATTATTAAAACAACAAGATGTTGTTTTACCAATTTTACATGGTGCTTTTGGAGAAGATGGAACTATCCAAGGCTTATTTGAATTAGCTGGTGTTCCTTATGTTGGATGTCGTGTTTTAGCATCTGCTGTTTCAATGGATAAAATTTATACAAAGAAAATTTTAGAAACTGCAGGAATTCCTCAAGTAAAATCTTTATATGTTAAAAAAAGATATGATGGAAAACTTGTTGTTGTAAATAAACAGTTTGATGAAATTGAAGATATTGAAAAAACAGTCGAAGAAGAATTAGGATTCCCATGCTTTATTAAAGCAAGTCGTTCTGGTTCAAGTGTTGGATGTTATCGTTGTGATCATAAAGAAGACTTAATGTCTAAACTTACTGAAGCTTCAAAATATGACCGCCACATTGTTGTAGAAGAATGTGTAGATTGTATTGAATTAGAAACTGCGGTTTTAGGAAATGATGATCCAATTGTTTCACGTGTAGGACAAATTATGCCTCATGGTGAATTCTATACTTTTGAATCTAAATATGAAGATGAAGAAAGTAAAACTTGTATTCCGGCATTAGTTGATCAAGAAATTCAAGATAAAATTCGTGAATATGCTTTAAGAGTTTTCAAAGCAGTTGATGGACATGGTTTATCAAGAGTTGATTTCTTCTTAGATAAAAAAACAAATCAAATTTATTTAAATGAAATCAATACTTTACCTGGATTTACAAAGATTTCGATGTATCCACAATTAATGAACGATTTTGGTATTTCTTATAGTGAATTATTAGATCGTATTATTAAATTAGCATTTGATAAATAATCATTATTCCTATTACATTTGTGTAATAGGATTTTTTATTTTCTATGTTAAAATATTTCGAAGAAAGAGGAATCTATATGAGAAATTATCGCCTGGTTGTTAGAAAACATGAATTAATTGAATACCAACAAAGAGAATTTTATACTGTTAATCATAACTTTTATCATCAAGATAAAGTATACGATAAACATTGGCATAATAGTATTGAAATAACGTATGTTGTAAAAGGAAGAAAGATTCAAACTTCTTGGGAAAATGGTCAGGAAAATAAGGTGATTGCTGATGAAGGAAAATTGTTACTTGTTAATTCAGGAATAAGTCATAAAATAGAGGTTTTAAATGGTTTGGAAGGAATTGTTTTATTAATTGATAAGGGAGTTATTCGTGAATTTTATCCTACATGGCAAGATGAACATTTTAATTTAGAACTTAATAGAAATATAGAAAAGAGAATTATTGAATTGATGTTGTTACTAGCACAAGCTAAAGATCAAGATCAAAAGATTCAACAACATATATATGTTTTACAAATTATTTCTTTATTAGTTGAAAACTTAATTGATGAAAATGATCATTATCGTGAAAGACATGATGAAAATAGTGAATTGATTACTTCTATTATGGAATATATTGATTATAACTATTTTAAGCCAATTACTTTAGATGAAATAGCAACTTATACAAGTTATAATAAATCTTATTTATCTACTTTATTTAAAAAGAAAATAGGAATTACAATATTTGAATATTTAAAAAATATTAGATTAGAACATTGTTTAAAAGAATTAAAAACAACAGATAAAAATATTGTAGATATTGCTTTAAATAACGGTTTTGCAAATATTCAATCATTCAATAAAGTATTTAAAGAAGTTTATCATCAAACGCCTTTGCAATATAAAAAATCTAAATAAATATGAATCATCAAACAAATAAATCACAATAAACAAAAAATTCTCTATGATATTCTATTATACGAGGAGGAAATAGAGAATGAAAAAAATATTTACATCAACATTAGCAGTATTAGTAGCTATGGTTATGTCAGTATCAAGTGTTTTTGCAGCAACAACAAGTCAATTTGTACAAAATCTTGATACACAAAACACATTAGGCTATGTAGATCCAGAGGTGGATCAATTTGAAACATATAGTGAAGTGAAAAAATCAGGAGATACTTATACAAGTATTGCTTCAAAAATTTATAAACCAGTTTCAGGAGATACACTTATTGTATGTTTCCATGGAAATGGTGAAGGTGGAGTAGATGGTAGCTGTAATAACTATTCTCCATTAGCTGGAAATCAAATGGCAACAACATTTATTTCTAATGATGTACAAAAAGCTTATCATGGAGCTTATGTGTTAGCTTTCCAAGCACCTGATTATTGGTATAATGATTATACAGCACAAGCAAAAGCAATCATTGACCAAGCTAAAAAAGAATTTGGAGTTAAACAAGTCTTTGTAACAGGTCTTTCTGCAGGTGGATTAATGACAGAAAGAATGCTTAGTCAATATGGAAATTATTTTTCAGGAGCACTTATTTCATGTGCAGCTATTGCTAAAAATGGACAAGCAGTAGAAGGTTTAGGTGGAGATTATTCTACTGATAATGGTTATTTAGATGAAACATTAGGACTTAAAAAACCTGTTGATTATGATCAATATGTTTCTAACTATAAAAATTGGTTAGAAAAAATAGCAGAAAGTAATGTTCCAATGTATTTAGTTCATTGTTTAAAAGATAATACAATTTCTTATACTTGGTCAAAACTTGCTTATGAAACAATTAAAACTTATAGAGATGAACATCAATTAGATGGAGATATTTATTTCCAAACAATTGAAAGTACAGGAATTAATAAAGATACAGGAAATGAAATGTCAGGACATTGGGCATGGGTCAAAATGTATAATAATGATATTTCAGTAAATGGTATTTCTACATTAGATTGGTTTGAAAGTTTATCAACTTCTACAAATTCATATCAAGAAAAAGAATATACACTTCCAACTGCTGGAGCAAGTCAACAAGAAAATACTTATAAATTTAATTTAATTGCTCAAGTAAGAGAAGACGGTGAAAAAGTCGTTGCTATTGAAATTGATATGAATGGTCAAAAAGTAGATGCTTCAAAATTAACAACAGATATGTTTAAAATCAAAGCATATAATAAAGATGCACAAGCTGCTTTAGGATCAACAGTTAATTATGGTTTATTTGATGAAACTGAATTAGAAGTAGCTCAAGTTTCTGTTAATGAAAGAGGAAATATTGTTTTAGATTTAGCTGTAAGTAGTTATAAAGGTGTCTTAAACTGGAGTGGAGATTTATCACGTAATTTAACAACACAAATGATTTATTCTATTGAACCAGTTGCTTTACCAATTGTTGAACAATCAACATCAACAGATGATAAACAATCACCAGCAACATCTACAGATAAAAAAGAAGATGCAGTTAAAACTGGAGATAATAGTTTAGTTGAAGTATTTGCAATGCTTTCATTATTATCAGTTGGAATGTTTGTTTATGTAAAAAAACATCAAATGAATTAAGCGCATAAGCGCTTTTTTCTTTTTCAAAAAGAAAAAAATGATATAATACTTGTATATACAAATACTTTTTTTGGGAAGAA
>UQVG01000035.1 GCA_900544435.1 uncultured Erysipelotrichaceae bacterium
TTCATTAAGATTTTTTTAATTGGTGATTAGTTTTATAATATTATTATATCTTTGAGGAAAGAAATTCATCACCTAATTTAAAATAACAAAGAATTATTAAAAAGAAGGGGAGAAAATTCTTAATATTTTCAAAAGAAAAATGAGTATTTAAACTCATTTCTAATAATCTTTACTTAATAAAAAATCTGTTATATTCATTGTTTTGATACCTTCATAGTTGCCACCAGCAAAATCATTTGCCATCACAACATACTTAGGGTAATTATCTCTTATCTCTAAAAGTTGATCATATTCTCTTTTTTGTGTTTTTTCAGATTTTATCTCTTGTGTTACTTGCACATAAATCTTGTCATTTTGCTTTGTAGCAACAAAATCAATTTCTTTATCATTCATTTTTCCTATATAAACATCATAACCACGTCTTTTAAGTTCTAAATAAACAATATTTTCTAAAGTAGAAGCAACACTATCAACCGTATAACCTAAAACAGCATATCTTAAAGAAATATCCGCAAGATAAAATTTTTCTTGTGTTTTCAAAATTGCTTTCCCTTGAAGATCATATCGAGAACATTTATGAAGAATATATGCTTTCTGCAATTTTTCTAAATAATTATAAACTGTTTCATTATCGATCTTTCTTTGTTCAGATTTTAAATAGTTAGAAATTGATTTTGCGGAAAAGGTATTTCCAATGTTATTAAAAGTATATTTTACAACTCTTTCTAATTGGTCTATCTTTTTTATTTGATTTCTACGCACAATATCTGAAAAAATCGTTGAATTATAAATATCTTTTACAATCGTATAAACTTCATCTTGTGAATAATCTTGTAAATGAGTTGCAGGAAATCCACCTAATCGCACATAATTACTAAATTCTTGTTTTAAATCTTTAAGAGTTGTATAACTTTTTTTAAATGTTAAATATTCTTCAAATGATAAAGTATAAATATGAAAAGTAATATATCTTCCTGTTAAATAAGTTGATATTTCTGATGACATCATTCTTGAGTTAGATCCTGTGATATAAATATCTACATCAAAGTCAGAAGCAAGCGTATTAACAACTTTTTCCCAACCTTCAATTTCTTGAATTTCATCTAAAAATAAATATGTTTTTTTATCTTGTAATATTTTTGATTTCAATTCTATATATAATTCTTTTGTAGTCATATCTTCGTATTCCATTGAATCAAAACGATAATTTAATATTTGTTCATCAACAATATTTCTTTCTTCTTTTAATTTTTTCATAATCATTTTTAAAATTGTCGATTTTCCACAACGTCTTACTCCAGTTAGAATCTTCACAAAAGGAGTATCTACATAAGGCATTATTTTATTTAAATACAAAGGTCTATCAATCATATAATCACCACTTTCTTAATTAGATTTTATCGCAACAAACTTTCGTTTACAATAGTTTTGCGGTTTTAAACCGCAAAACTTTATAAAATACATAACTATTGCGATTATATATTAATATTATATGTGTTTTTATCTTGAATATACAAAAAAGTGATAGAAAATCTACCACTTATATAATACTTTTTAATCATTTTGATTTAAAACACAACGAACCGTACATCGTGTTTGCCCACCTGTAGTACAAGTAAAAAGTGTTAAATCCCAGTTATCATTTCCTGTTTTTTCAATCATCTCGTCCACTTGTTGAGGTTGCAATGTTTCTATATCAGATACCTGATAACTCCAAACTCTATTTTCTACATCAATAAAATCAACTTCTGTTGTTTTTTCTAACCATTTAATTGAACTAAAATGTTTAGCATAATTATGTCCTGCAATCACAAGATTATGACCATAAGTAGAACCATAAAAACGTCCTGGTGCAATCTTTAATCCTTGATAACTCCATTGAGACATTACAGGCAACTCTAAATCAATAGCTGGAATAGAAATATAACCAATATATTCATTTCCATCTATTACAATTGTCTTCATTTCTTCATTAGAATTATCTTTATTATCTTTTGAATCAATTTCCTCTTTTAATTGATCTAAAGTTATTTTTGCATCTTTTTCAGCACGATAAGCATCCCACTGATTATATAAAAAGAGAAATAATGCCGCACTTACAAGCATTATTCCTAAAAACATCATAATATTTCCAATTTTCTTTCTCATTACTAAGAGTCGCCCCTTTTTAAAATCCATCCAATAGAAAAGAAAATCAATCCTGATATACACATTACAGGTATTGGCCAAAATAATTGACCTGTTTGTGGTAATCTTTTTTCTGTAGGTTTCTTTTCTGGCTTTTTACTAGAATTAGTTTTACTAATAACATTTACTTTAGGAGAAGCATCAACATTATAAGTCCATTTTCCATCTATTTGTAATGGAATAGTCACAAGAAAAGACTTTATTTTTTCATATCCTGTTGTAGCTTGTGTTTGAACAACAAGATATAAACCTGTTGTTAAGTTTACATATTTAACATTTCCTTTTTTATCTATTGGTTTTGTTATACTTTGCATTGAACTTGTTATTTTATTTTCTAATTGATGAGCAAGTTCACTATCTTGTAAATTATTTAATTGAATTTGACAATTTTCAAATCCATTTGTATATAAATAATCAATATTTCCATCTTTAATTTCTGCTTTAGCAACTTGATAAAGCGTTATATTTCCATTAGTTAAAACCTTATTTTCTTTTGCATCTTTTAAAGTAACACTAATAGAACCCTTTTGTTGTAAATCAATATCATCAAGTGCATTAACAGATAGGGGACATATTAATAACATAGCCATTACAATTAATTGAATTATAATTCCTTTATTTCTCATAACTTTTTCCCCCTTTTCATTTTCGTTTGACAAAGTAATAACAAAAGTAAAATAATAAACATCGGTACAGCTAAAGCTGTTGCTACAAGTAATGGTTCTATACGAAATGCTTCAGATGTAATCTTAACATTTCTTTTACTATTTGTTGGAATGCGATGACCACGAACTAATAAACGTTCAGAATTTATCCCATAAGGTGTACATGTCATTAATGTACAATAATCCTTACCTTCCTCTATTTGAAGTCCTTCTGTTTCTGCAGGTTCTACAATAGAAATCTTATCCACTTCATATGTCAAAATACGATTTAAAACAGTAATCGTGAAAGTATCTCCAACTTCCATCTTATCAAGATCTGTAAACAACTTGGCACTTGGAAGACCACGATGTGCAGAAATAACACTATGTGTACTCTTTCCACCAATAGGGAAACTTGTCCCCTTAAAATGACCACTCGCAATTTCCAAAACAGTTTGATCTGTCCCATGATAAATAGGGAGACTTTGATCAATCTTATCAATCGTCACATATCCCATAATTCCTGTTCCTGAAATATCCAATATCTTTTCATATCCTTCAATTTCATCTGGATTAAAAAATGCATCTGGATGTTGCGCAAGCTTTTCATTATAAGCTTCTGCTTCTTCAAAATACTTTTTAAAATCCTTTTTAGTCATCTTTGATACCTTTTTATCATAAGTTGCTATTGCTTCAGATTGATTCTTTTGATTAATATAATTGCTTACCGTTGGATATAACAGCACGGATAGGCCTATGATAAAAATGATTATTAAAATGTATGAACTATTCTTTTTTTTCATAGGCCACTCCCTAATGTTATCCAAAGAATAAGATTTATAAAACTCTTGTTCTTCTAACTACTTAATCTTCATATTCCATGCGTTTTTTTACTACAAAAAGCACAACTGAAATCACAACTAATAAACCACCGATAATATAGAATAAATATGTACCCATACCACCTGTACTAGGTAATGTAATTCCTTTTTTGTTGACAACTTTTGTAGCTAATTCACTTTTATCTGCATTTGTAGTAAAAGTAAGACTTCCAGTTGCAGCATTTCCTGTTAAACTTGTTAAAATACCTGTACGTTCTTCAGCTTCCCATGCAATTTTATGGTCCGCAGCTACTGTAAATCTAATAGGTGCAATTGTATTGTATCCATCTGGTGTTTTTGTTTCTGTTAAAATATAGTCTCCATCATCTAGTCCACTAAAAGTAAATGATGTTCCATCACTAGATTTAACAACTTTAATTGTTTCTTTACTTCCATCTTTTAATACTTTTTCTAAAGTAAATTCTGCTCCAGATAATTTTTTTCCATCTGTAGAATCAGCATATTTATCAACAACTACTTTATAAGTAAAGACAATTACGTTATCCCAAGGTGTTTCACCAGGGTTTTCTGGTTTACCAACTTGTTCATTATTAGGATTATTTGAGAATTCCAATTTTGCTTTATTCACATTTCCTTGACTTCCTAATTCTGCCTTATCATTTAATTCAGATGTATATTCAACTGTTATTTTTGAGCCTGCTTTAACAGCAGGAATATCTTTTAAATTGCTAAAAACAACTTCAAAAGTACATCCGTCTGTTGTAGATGTTACAACTTCATAACCATTTGTTATTGCATTACTATCCACATAAACCTTTACTGAATCTTTATTAAAAGTTAAACCTTTTTCTTCCTTATCGTGGAATGCAAAATAATAAGTTTTATAATCTGCATAATTAGATGCAACTGTTCCTTCTAATTTAAAAGGTACTTGATCTCCAATATCGTGATCAGCTGAATCTTGCCATCCAGATGTTGTACCTGTTGTATCATTTGCATCTTTAATTTTCTTTTCAAAAGATGGAACATCTGATTTTGGAGCAATAGTTACATCACCAACAACTTTTACAATATATGTTGTATAAACATCATTTTCTGTTACAGAGTTATCTTTATCTTTAATCAAATAATAACCTGCAGCTGCTGCGTATGTACTTCCATTTGTTACTGTAGCTACTGGCGTACTGTTTAAATCTGCATATTTTGTAATTACTGCTAATTTTTCTGCATCTGTATTACCAGCCACATTAGCAAGTTCTTGTAAAATAGTATCACTAACATCTTCTCCTTCTGTTCCAGTTCCGTTTTGACCCCATTTTACATTGCTCAAAACATCATTACTTAAATCACCAGTAAAAATTTGATAAATTTCGTATTGATGACCATTTGCAGGAGCTGTAATTGTATAAGTACCAGCTGCTGCAAAAACACTAATGCTTGTTACAAGCATCATAGCTAAGCTTAAAGCTATAGCCGTAAACTTCTTCATTACTTTCATATTTTTCTTCCCTTTCCCTCTATTTTTTTATTTTTCAAGTAATATATAACAGCCACAATCATCATAATTAAGCCACCTAAAGCAACAATCACTTCTCCAAAGCTTCCTGTTTCTGGAAGAACATATGAAGGGTTTTCGCTCATTTTATTTTTGATTGTAATTGTTCCAAAATTAATACCTTCATTATTGTCATAAGAAACATCATAATTGCTGTTTCCTAATTCTTTAACATAATAAGTATAATAAACTCTTTCTCCTGCATCATTTATACTGATAGCAGGTAAATCAGAAATCACCTTTGACCAATTATCACTAGATGTGATGTCATAAGCACCATAAAAAGTATCGGTTTCCGGTTCCGTAACGTCTAAATCGGAAATCATCATATTTGTTGATAAATTCCAAGAATGCGTATTACCCGTAATAATGTTTTCCACTTTATTTAATGTAAAGGTATATGTATAAATTACCTTATTACCATCCCATGGTGTTGTTTTTTCAGGAATAATTTCTTCACCATTCAACTTTACAGTAGGTGCT
This sequence comes from uncultured Erysipelotrichaceae bacterium, assembly GCA_900544435.1. Classification (GTDB taxonomy): domain Bacteria; phylum Bacillota_I; class Bacilli_A; order Erysipelotrichales; family Coprobacillaceae; genus Faecalibacillus. The sequence continues at coordinate 5,712 of UQVG01000035.1, forward strand.
AGCGGCGTATTTGCTTCACTATCACCTGTATATGTAACAGTAAATTTCACAACTGAACCAATTCGATAATTTCCTTCAGTAAATTGTTTTTCTTTAGTGTTTCCCACCATTCCTACATCTATGCTACCGCTTATTTTTGCAATGTTACCCATAGAAGGTGGATACTTACTTGTTCTTTGATAAAGCTGTACTCGTACAGTTCCACTATGTCCTACCTCAACATTTCCTTGAGCATCAAACCACTTTTTATTAATTGTTAATTCTGTATTACAACTTTCATTTTCTACATAGAAAGTAGTTGATGATTTTGATAAATCAGCAGCTTTTGGCGCTAATTCATTTAAATTTTCAGGCAATTTGTAAATTGTATCTGTATCACTACTAAAATAGAAATAAAATGCATTCTCTTCTGGATTATCAGAAATTATATAATCCTTTGGCGCAGATGTTTCTATTACACGATATAAAACATTATGATCATATTGTATATCGCTATCTTCTTTTTGATACATAATGGTAATTTTACCATCCCTATCTGTTGTATAAGTAATATCTGTATCTTCAAATTGCTCATTATTATATTTTTGTAATTTAAAGATTGCACCTGGTAATGTCTTACCATAATTACCTTGACTTACTTTATAAAGAATACCTTTTATATCAGTTGTAACTGCTCCACTGCTTTCTTGTTTTTTCCATACAACATCATTTTGGTCTTTATCATCTTTATAAGTTGTTCCTAATAGTTCCGCACTATTATGAACATCCAATTTATTTTGAGAATGCCAATTATTTGGCATATCTGTTTCAAGTTGATAATCATATTCTAAAATCATTGGCGTACTATCTGGCAGATTTTTACCTACCAATGTACTATATTTGAGATATCCACCATCAATTTCATAATCAGCTCTTGACTCTTCTACAGTCCATGCCCAAGATTTTATTTCTTCACCTTTTTCAAGTGTCCCATCTTCTTTTTTTATACCTTGATAAAGCTTAACGCTATCAGTTATTAGTCTTGCATTAATATGATATTTTACAGTTGTTCCATCTCCATCATCTTGTTGACCATAAAAATCAGTAAAATATCTAAAAACATCTTTTAATGTTAGTATTTCTGAATCTTCTACGATATCTTTTCCATCTGGATTAAGACTTATAGAATACTTAACACGTCGACTGTTGTTATCCCATTTTCCAGTTTTATCAATAACTTTACTTTCTTCATGTGATGTATCTTCTGTCCATTTTTGACTTTGATCAGCACTTCCTATATTTCCCTCATCGTTACTAACAGTTGCACTGTTTTTAAAAGTATATGTCTTACCACTTTCATAATTATTAATGTTGTCTTTATTTACTTTACAAGTAAGAACAATTGTATAATCACCATTTGAAAGCTTATTTCCTGTACTTGATGGAGCAACATCTAAAGTCAATTTGTTATCTTCATATTTACCAGAAGCTTGATAATATCCATCTGTACCATTTATTGTTCCATCATCTTGTATAATAATATTGGTTAAATTATTTAAGTAATCTCTACCAGCAATTGATACCAATTCAATACCTTCAGGTAAATTATCTTCAAAAGTTAACTTGCTTGTTTCTTTATTGATATGTGTTTTGATTTTCCAAACAAGAGTTCCATCTGCATTGGTTTTTGTTGTTGTCTCTTTACGACCATTTTCATCTGTTTTAATAACACCACTCTTTTCATATCCATAACGAGCGTCAACTTTTTTATCACCGATAGTAACTGTATTATTATAATATGTTGTTCCCATATCAGCATCTTCTAAATCTGCTGTTGTTTTATAATCAAAGATAAGTTTTTGTGCACCTTTAGGTACATCTAAATCATTTTTCAATTTAACATTCCATACTGTAAATGTTAGATCATTACTATCGCTACTGTTAATTTGTTCCCAAGTATATTCATGACCATCTGATGCTTTAAAAGAAATATCTGCAAGTTTTGTTAAATCAAGATTATCTCCAACTTTATTTCCATCACCATCAGTCCAATAAATACCATTTGCCCATTTAATTACTTGTTGACGTGTAAGATATTGTTTTCCTCCGGAGTTGTTATATTGATCTTGAGTAGGATCATCTTTAATTACCGTATCTTTAGGAAGACTACTAGGCACATCAACTGTTATCTTCCAATGAACTTCTGCTGTTTTACCATCTTTTGATTCTTTAGCTTCTGTATATTCTTTATTGACACTACCTCCAGGAACATCTACTGTTCCTGTACTTGGCATTCCATCCCCGGTACTAGGTTTAAAGGTTGCTTTATTAGTAACTGTTTCTTTATCCCATTTTCTATCAGCTTTTGTTCTATATGTAATTGTATAAGTATTGGTATTTTTACCATCATCTAAAGCAGTAAATGTAATACCTGTAATTTTACCATTTTCATCTTTTTCAAGATTATATCCATTATTTGAAGGTGAAATGGTTACATCGGTACCCTCAGCTAATTTTGACAACATATCATCTGTTAATTTTGCACCCGTAATATCTAAATTATTTTCATTAACAGTAATTGTCCATACAATTTCTCCATTATTTGAATCATACCATCCACTTTTATTAATTGTATGTACATTATTGATTTTTATTTGTACTGTATCATCACTTTTAACTTCTACATTTTCTTTTTTTGAATCTGTTGTAACTTTATTATTAGCAACTACTGAAGCACCTTCTATATCTTTTATGTCATAAGTATATTCTATCTTATAACGTGTATAATCCTTACAAGTGATATTTGAAGAATCAGTATAATCTTTTGCTTTCTCAATTTTAGGTAAAGTCATTGTGAGCTTTTTATCGCTATAATCATATGGCACATCAAGTGTTTTTGAATCTTTTGTAGTAGATCCATCATAACTTCCACCATTGTTATAATAACGTGTAACAGTTTCTTGGGTTATCTTAACAACAGGAGTACCCAATGTTAAACCATCCGCATTAATGATATCTTCAAACTTGATATCTTCTGGTGTTCCTTTTAAAGAATAAACATAAACTGTATAAACTAATTTACCATCTTTTGTAGAGTAACTACCTGCTTTTTCTGTTTTAATATCATAACGATTTGTAGCATCTTCTGGATATGTAATTTGATCTTTTGGTATTACTAAATCCACTTTATCAGAGCCAACAATTTTGATATTTCCATTATCATCTGCTTTACTTGCATCAATTTGTCCAGCAAATTCAATATACCCTGTAATATCATCATTTTCTATTGTTACATAACCTTCTTCAAAATCAATTACAACACGATATTTACCATCATCTGTCTTTTCAAAATGATAAGTTCCTGCTTTTTTATTTTGGCTATCATATAATGTATATGTTTTATTAAGAAGCGCATCAGGAATAATAATTCCTTCAGGATATTCATAGTAATAACTTTGATTACTTGAAACAGCAGCAGCACTAAATTTAAAATCAATTCTTAAATCCGATGAATAAATATTGCCGTTTTCATCATATTTTGTACCATTACCTGAAATTGCTGTAACATTTCCATTAGCATTCATGCTATTACTTGTATAAACAGCAATTGTACTTACACCAACTTGTTTTTTACAACTATCTGTATGAGTGTGTTCTGGAAGGGTACAAATCAATGTTTTTTCATAACATTCTTCACTATGTTGATGTTCATCGTTTTCTTCTTGTCCACAAATGAGTTCATTTTGATAACAATCATCTGTATGTTGATGTTCTTGATATCCACAAACATACTCATCTGTCATAGATATTCCTTCTTGATGTAATCCCCAGTTAACACCAATGATTGTGACAATAGCAAGTACACCTACAAAAATAATATAACGTCGAAAGTGACGATGATTCTTTTGAAATCTATCAATATACCTATTTACTATATCTTTCATAATTATTCCCTCTATTATTTAATAAATGAAAATTGGCTTAAAGGCCAAATTCTAATAACTACTTTACCTACAATTTGATCTTTTTCGATACATCCTATTTCACTACTTCTACTATCAATAGAGACACTTCTATGATCACCTAAAACAAAATATCTATTTTCAGGAACTTGATAAGGAAAAGTGATATCACATTTTCCTAAAGATAAATCATCTACATAGGGTTCTTTAATTTGTTTACCATTGACATAAACAACACCTGCTTTATTTATATTGATAATATCTCCCGGTTTACCAATAACCCTTTTAATTAAAAGCTTATTTTGCCAACTAAAACTACATAAATCGCCTGTATTAAAATTATTTGATTTTTTTAGTACAATGATATCTTTATCTTCTAATGTTGGTTCCATACTATCTCCTGTTACTTGTAAAACAGGGAAAAAAATAGTCGCAACTAAAACAGCTATTGCTGCAATAACTATTAAAATACCAGCTGTACTTCTAAGTGCCTTTCTATATCTTTTTTGATATGAAATATGATTTCTTTCTTTTTTTACTTCATCGATTTCTGGAATTTTTTCATTTTCTTCATTATTTTGTAAAGCATATATTATCTCAATGAGCTCATTTTTACTCATCTTTTTTAATTCTTTCTTAGCCATTTTATTTCCTTCTTATTATTTGGTTTTATCTATATGAAAAAATAGAAAAAAAAATTCCTGAAAAAATCTTTGATTTTTTTCAGGAACAAGTTTATCAAATTATTTTATTTTTTGTCTGTTCACACGACAAATAGCATAATTTACAAGATAAATAGCATATCTGCTACAACAATCTCACCTTACTTTCAATAAAATCTTTCTCTGCATGTTTTTCATCTAACAATCGCATTTGTTCACATTGATCAAATATCTCATCGATATTATTATGAGATGCATTATTATAAACAATACCTATTGAAAAGGATAGGGGAAGGTGTTTAGTTTCTCCTAATTTTTTAAACATTTGTTTTGATTCAAATATATAGTTTTCAATTTGAATTGGTTTTTTTACTAATAAGTAAAAGAGGTTTTCTGAAACTCTATATATTTCTATTTCTTTTGAATAATTTGTTTGTAATATTTTTACTGCTTGTTTCATTATTTTCTCTAAACAGACATTTCCATACTTATGTTTTAAATAATCTAGATGATTAACACTTACTGAAAGAAAAGCATACATATTATCCATTTTTAAATTATTTTTTATATATTCAAAAGCATTTTGATTATTAACACCTGTTAATAAATCTTTAAAAGCCAATTCAGGTATTTCTTTTTGATTATCTTTTATTGTTTTATTTCTTTTTATTAAAACTAAATGACATATTAAAATCATAATCACAACAATACTAAAATAAAAAAGTTGTCTTACTTTGGGTTCTTCATAAAACTTATATTTCTTTTGGATCATAATCTTTGTTTGTGCAAGACAATTTGAGTTTTCATCATAAACTTTATAATTATAAATATATGTACCACCTTTTAGATTGGTATAATTAATAACTTCATCTATATCATCAAGAATAATTTCTTTTCGATCTACACCTTTTAATTTATAACCCATATGTAAGTTTTGTTGATCAAAATCAAAACAATGAATATCTATACTCACATTTTGTGTATGAGCAGGTACTATAACTTTGTTATTTTTTATATTCATTGATTTTCCATCAGCTTGAACATCATTAATATCTATACGTATACTTTCTAATCCATCTATTGTATCACAAGTCTTTAAATCAATAAAAATCATACTCACAAATAAAATGATACTTATTTTTATATATTTTTTCATTATTGTTCTCCTGTAAATAAAATAGCTAACTGAAATGTATCCTCTTCTTCAATGATTGAAATATATCCTTTATATTTTTCAACACTCTCTTGAATACTTGTCATTCCAATACCATGCAATTTTTTATTTTTCTTATGGGTATGTAAAGAACCCTTCCCTTGCTTTTTATTTACTGTATTTTTTACATAAATTAACGTATCATCTAAATTTTTACCTGCTTTTATTTTTATCGATTTAAGACCCTCATCCGGAATTTTTTCACATGCCTCTAGTGCATTTACAATAGCATTGTTAAAAATAATATTAATATCTTCTTCTTTCATGAAAGATAAACATCCCTGTGAAATAACAGCTTCAAATTCAATACCTTTTTCCTTTGCTTTTATCTTACTATCAAATAGAAGAATATCTAAAGAATGAAAACCTGTTTGATAAAATTGATGCAAATCGTCTAATTTTTTTGAGGATTCTTGTAGATATTGATTCATAAAATTTTGTTCATTTTCTGCTTGTATCATCAATTGGTTTTTCATATCATGATACATTTTTCTTATTTGGCGATGTTCTTCTTCCATTTGTAAGTAATATTCATAGGTATTACTATGATTATCTATTTTTGATCTTTCAAGGAGCTTATTAAAAACAATAAATAAAGCTATATAACATAGAATAATTGTAAAAATAAATAATATTATCATTGTTATATAGGCACTTTTAAATAACGAAGTACTTATACAAATAATTAACCAAATCAAATTTTCTAAAGCTATTAGTTCTAAAATAATCATCATAAGTTTCTTAAAACCTTTTCCTACTTTTTTTAATTTATGAAAAGTCACCCAAAAGAACTCTATTATTGC